>NZ_BAAGUB010000015.1:0-203825 GCF_054781615.1 Microvirgula curvata
GTGGGTGAAAGGCTTATTGATTCCTTGAACCTGTACGGGGAGCTGCTTGTCCCGGAACAAGTGTCACCGAATGCAGATAAATTTATAGATCCTTACATGGGAAAGGCTGCAAGTGAGGGGGCTATGGGCATAGCGCGGGACTATGCGATTCAATGGGGTGTCGCTGTGGCGTGATGCCGCGATAGGGGCGGGGTGGGTGGGGTGAATACGGTAGCGGTGAATGGGATGTATGGGGAGGGGAAGGATGTGGTCGAGGGGGCGCTGATAGGGGGAGGGCTCTCTAGCTTCGGATATGTAACTAATACAGTGGTGCGAGACTCGCTTGGAAGAATACTGCCTATGCGTATTGGTGCGTCACCTTTCAACAAAAAAGTTCCGGCTATTTTGCAAAATCTTGGTAGAAAAAATCCTTATCCAGATATGGCTGGTCATTGGATTGGGCATGGCATCAGTAATTTTGGCCCAATTTTAGAGTTGCCAATTAATGTTGATATAGAAAATCAATAGTGAAAAAGTTTTCTAAAATTAGCATGTGGAAATCGCATAAAAACCCATGCGGGAAATGGTTTTTTGATGCGTGTACTTATGGCGGATTACTCAGGGCATGGTTGTTTTGCATAACGATATCTACATTTTTGTGGTATGTGGATATGTTGTTTTCCTGGTTTTATGGTTTATTTGATCAAATATTTTTGGCTGATGAAAGTGATATAGGTTGGCATCGGTTTCTTGCTACTTCATCTGGATATTATGCCTCTTGTTTGATTTTTATGGCAGCTGTGAATCTCTATATGGAAAGAAGAGGGGGTGATGGTAGCCCTGATTCCATACGAAAAAAATGGGAACTGCACCAGCAATGGAAACAGCGCCAGCGAGCAGAAGCGAAGCGATGGAAGAAAAGAATAAAGATCGAGCTTCACGAGCCGGAAGAAGAACCCGCCCCGCCTGCAGTACCGGTCGGACCGGTGGACGTCCCGATCAGCAGTGAGCATGAAATCCGGTTGCCGGGCATGGATGAGGGGGTAATGCGTGAACCCGAAGCCTTGTCCATGCGCCTGGAGGTGCCCGCCGGGCAGGATGCGACAGCAAGCCAGAAACTGGTCGGTCATTACCATTCCGGGACAAACCGGATCGTGCTGGTACGGAAGAAGTAAAACAGGTATTGAAAAAATATTGCCATGTATTAACGGTGGTTGTCACTGAGTGCGGATGGCTGCGGAGAGGGTTTGCATGTCCATGTAGCAGGGCCGATTTCTCCCGAAGGCCGATACAGGTGCGAAATTGGATACTCACGATGCCGTAAATGCCCTGCAATGAAAGGTCGATGGTTGCCAGCGGCATTGAAGCGGCACAACGACTGGAGCAGCTGTTCTGCTCGATGGCAGTGGATGTCAGGGCCTTTGTACTGCGTGAGAATGAAAAAGACCTCGCAAGGATAGATGCCACAACCCCGGGCTGGATGAGTTTCGTCGCCTTTTTTGGGGACCCGGAAAACCAGTTGGCGCTGGCGTCGCTGGGCAATGCGGGGAAAGAGCTTGTAAAGCTGGCAAGAAATTTTGTAATAAATTTTTCGGATGATGGGATTGGGTTTTCTATAAGAAGCATGCAGACTGGTTTAAGAAATCCTTTAGAAGTTGATAGAGTAAAAATTGATATGTTAAAAGGAGAGTATCAGTTCATGGTCCCAAGGGGGCGCATAGCAGGTTATGTGGATGATAAGGGGCGTTACTATATATCAGAAGGAAACCATCGTATGGTTGCAGCGCAAGAAATTTATAAAAATACAGGTGACGTATCTTATATCAAAAAATTGATTGAAAATGGCGTGTGGACTAAGGTGGGAAAATAAATTTCTGGATCAAAACCTATGCCGGTAAGAAAATAGTTTAAATATTATTTCGTAAGGAAATGGCATAATTGTGCAAATTTGATATATATATAAAAATGTTAGAGCTTATTCTGCCTTATGTGAGGTGTGTTCAAACATGGAGCAAAAAGGAAAGAGCTAATGACAGGTCTTGTTATTATGATGTTGAACTAATACATAATTTGGCTGGCGCCTTAAAAGAGCCTGGTTTTGAAATGCAAGATATATGGTTTTTAAATAATCAGGCAAGGATTTATTTTGAAAATTGTAATGAGAATATATCTCCAAATTACAATCAAAATTTAATATATATTAAGGAGCTTTTTTCGATAGTCCCTCTTGCTCTTAGATGCGAGTTGACATGGGAGGGGCCATAAGTCGTTCTGGTTGGGCTAGGGGCGAGCCCGAGGGGGCACGGACTGACTAAGGGGGCAGGAAGACGAAGATTGCTATTAGTGCTAAAGCGCTGGATACAAAAGCAAAAGCCAAGGTTAATAATACGGATCAGATTTATTATTCGTTAGAGAAGAATGTTGATGTAATGTTGGAATTTTAAAGGCATGTCTATAGTGGTTCACTGTTGACACAGTCTATGATCGTGGGTCGGGAGCTACATGTTGCCATTCCTTATTCAACAACCCCGGTCCACTGGGAGCGACTTCATACTAAGCTTGATTCGTAATGTTTCAAAGCAAATCCGACAGCGGGCAGAAAATTTGCCTCAAGGAATGCTGCAACGAGTAGTTATTGATGTCCGTGGTCAGAAAGTAACTGTTGAGCAGGAGCGAGATATAGTAAACGGTATTGTTCGACGAGCAAATGAAATTATAAAAGCTGATGCTATTAGTTTTAAGAGGAAATAATGAAGCTTGTTGGTTTTCAAGGTGGTAGTTCGATATTTGAACTTGGTGTGACTACAGATATGTATTGTTTTTTTTCTTTGATTAAAGAAAGGATTTGGCTGGATGAAAGAGAGAAATTTCTGGTGGATAGGTTGTTTCGTAAATACTTGCGCTTTGATGATCTGGACAATGCAACTGCATTAATTTTAAAGATCAAGATCAGCCTATCGGAAGTTCCTTGTGACACTGCTGTACTAAAAAAATTTGGCTGGAGTAAAGAAGAAAGTCTGTTGAAAATTGAGTGCGAAAATTTTGCAGAGATGTTTGAGAGGTATTTTGAAAGTTATGAGCATTGTGTTAAATCGGCAAAATATTTATATGACGATTGGGGTTTGTATAGACCTGTGAAAGTAAGTTGTTCTGAAGAACCATTTTTCACGTTGGAGAATCTTCGACCGCTAGAAGATTATGACAATCTTGCTCTTGATTCCTTGCCATTCTGGATGCGGTAGTTTTTTGTGCTTTTAATTAATGCTTTGTTGAAAAACTGATTGCACTACATATTGGGAAAGTATCCTATATAAATATCATGCCCTATGAAGAAATGTATAACAATTTCAATTGGAACAAAATCTGAAATAATTGACTGGCGGGTGGGTGAAAGGCTTATTGATTCCTTGAACCTGTACGGGGAGCTGCTTGTCCCGGAACAAGTGTCACCGAATGCAGATAAATTTATAGATCCTTACATGGGAAAGGCTGCAAGTGAGGGGGCTATGGGCATAGCGCGGGACTATGCGATTCAATGGGGTGTCGCTGTGGCGTGATGCCGCGATAGGGGCGGGGTGGGTGGGGTGAATACGGTAGCGGTGAATGGGGTGTATGGGGAGGGGAAGGATGTGGTCGAGGGGCGCTAATGGGAGGAAGTGCTTCTGGGGGCGGCCAATATATAAGTAAATTTCTTACCTATAATTTAAGTGAAAAATTACCTGTCAGGATCGGCTTTGAATCGTTCAATCCTGAACTACCCGCATTGCTACAGTATATGGGTAAACCAAATCCTGCTCCAGAAGTAATTGGGTCTGGTGTTGGTAATGCTATTTCTTATGCACCATCTTGGTGGTGGTTTAATGCAGAAAAAATGATGATGGTGGCCCATAATGGCAAAATATATTGCAGAAGGGAATTTGGGGCCATATGCACGTGGTGCGCACTGTGACGCATTCACCTATATGGGTATGTCAAAATCAATAGTTATTATTTCAATTTTTTGGCTTATTTTATATAACATTGAGCACATCATAGAGGCGATTTATGGAGTGGCTGGGGTGGAAGTGGTTGTGCATCCAGACTCCTCTGCATTTAGAAAAATATGGAGCTCAGTATTTTGTTTTTCCGGGATTGTGCATAATTTTATCCATATTGTGAGATTAGCTCTCCAGCGGCGAGGATTTAAAATCAGTCCTGACACCCTATGGGACGAATAGGAACTGCACCAGCAATGGAAACAGCGCCAGCAAGCAGAAGCGAAGCGATGGAAGAAAAGAATAAAAATCGAGCTTCACGAGCCGGAAGAAGAACCCGCCCCGCCTGCAGTGCCGGCCGAACCGGTGGACGTCCCGATCAGCAGCGAGCATGAAATCCGGTTGCCGGGCATGGATGAGGGGGTAATGCGTGAAACCGGGGCCTTGCCCATGCGCCTGGAGGTGCCTGCCGGGCAGGATGCGACAGCAAGCCCGAAACTGGTCGGTCATTACCATTCCGGGACTAACCGGATCGTGCTGGTACGAAAACATCAAGGCCGAGCTTCAAGCAAGGGATGGCATCGGGGTGGGCAGTGCCGTGGCGCAGGAAAGAGTCCGGTTGCAGCAGGACGAAAAAAAGGCCCGCGAGGGGTGCGGGCCAAAAGAAATACGACAGACCGGAGTCGGTCGTATTGCCGGAAGAAGGGTAAAGAACTCAGCTGGCCAGGGCGGCGATGCCGGCCATGGCAATCTGGGCATCCTGATTGGACTTGACGCCGGAGACGCCGACAGCGCCGATGGTCTGCCCACCGACAATGACCGGGACGCCGCCTTCGAGTGTGCCCTGCAGCACCGGTGCGGACAGGAACGAGGTCCGGCCGCCGTTGATCATTTCTTCGTACACTCTGGATTCGCGCCGGCCGAGTGCAGCGGTGCGGGCTTTTTCGGTGGCGATATAGGCGCTGACCGGTGCGCAGTCATCGAGGCGCAGCAGGCCCAGCGGGTGACCGCCGTCGTCGACGATGGCGATGGTGACGGCCCAGTTGTTGGCTTCCGCTTCCCTGCGTGCGGCGGCGAGGATGAGGTCGATTTCGGTGCTGGTCAGTACGGCTTTGCTTTGCATGGGGTTTCTCCTGTTGCCACCGCGCGGGGCGACGGTGGGCGGGTGGGTCAGACGAGGGCTTCCTCGACCAGTTCGATCCAGTGGCGGACCGGTGTGCGGCCAGCGCTGTCGAGATGGGTCTGGCAGCCGATGTTTGCGGTCACGATGACTTCGGGGCCACCGCTTTCCAGTGCGTCGAGCTTGTCGTCGCGCAGGCGCCGCGACAGTTCCGGCTGGGTAAACGAGTAGGTGCCGGCCGAGCCGCAGCACAGGTGTCCGTTCGGAACGGCCGTCAGTTCAAAGCCGAGCCGGGTCAGCACGCTTTCGACCGCGCCGCCGAGTTTTTGCGCGTGCTGCAGCGTACAGGGGCAGTGGAATGCCAGCCGCTTGTCGGCACGGATATCCAGTTTTTCCAGCGCTTCGTCGCGCAGCACTTCGACCAGATCACGGGCCAGTTCGCTGACCCGCGCTGCCCTGGCGGCATAGGCCGGGTCGGCGGCCAGCAGATGGCCGTATTCCTTGACGAAGGCGCCACAGCCGCTGGCGGTCTGCACGATGGCTTCCGCACCCTGCTCGATGGCCGGCCACCAGGCGTCGATATTGCGCCGCGCCCGGTCAAGCCCGGCCTGCTGGGCATTCATGTGGTAGTCGACTGCGCCGCAGCAGCCGGCCTGCGGTGCCGGGATGACGCTGATGCCGAGCCGGTCGAGTACCCGTGCGGTGGCGGCATTGCTGTTCGGCGACAGATTGGGCTGCACGCAGCCTTCCAGCATCAATACCTGACGCGCATGGCGCGTTGCTGGCCGGGGCTTGGCCGGGCGAACGCGAGCCGGGACTTTCAGCTTCAGCGAGGGCGGCAGCAACGGGTGTAGTGCCTGCGCGGTTTTCAGCGCGGCACCGAACAGTGCCGGCCGGGTCAGCAGGGCGCGCAGGGCGCCACGCTGGAGCCGCTCGCCCAGTGGCCGGTACAGCCGGCGTTCGACTTCGGCACGGCCGATATCCAGCAGCGAGTGATAGGTCACGCCGGACGGACAGGTGGTTTCGCAATTGCGGCAGCTCAGGCAGCGGTCGAGATGGAGGCGGGTTTTTGCGGTGACTTCGCCGCCCTCCAGCATCTGCTTGATCAGGTAGATACGGCCGCGCGGGCCATCCAGCTCGTCGCCGAGGATCTGGTAGGTCGGACAGGTCGCATTGCAGAAACCGCAATGCACGCAGGTGCGCAGGATGTCTTCCGCCTCGGCGCCACGCGGCAGGGCGAGGGCGGCAGCGTTCAACTGGGTTTGCATCAGCTTCGTCCCGATTACAGCCCGGCGTACAGCCGGCCAGGGTTGAAGATCCCGTGCGGGTCCATTTGTGCCTTCAACTGGCGGTGGTAGCGCATCAGTACCGGCGCCAGCGGCTGGAACGGTTGCTCGCAGCCGGCGTGGTAACAGGTGGCGTGGCCGCCGTGCATGGCGGCGAATGCCTGCAGCGTGCCGGCGTCGGCATCACTGAGCAGCCAGCGCTGGGAGCCGCCCCAGTCGGCCAGTACGTCGCCGGGCAAGGGTAGTGGCGGCGTATTCGGCGGCAGCGACAGGCGCCACAGCGGGCGGGCGTCGACAAAGAACGGCAGCCGGCGCTCGCGCAGCTCGGCCCAGTAGCCGCCATCGAGCGTGTCGCCGCCAATGCGGAGGCGGGAGGCTTCGACCATGGCTTCGCCCCCTTCCAGCCGTACCGACAGCGCATGGCCGTCATGGCTGGCGCCGGTGACCGGCAGTGCCTGGCGCCCCCATTCGGCCAGCTTTTGCAGTGCGTCAGCGAATGTGACTTCCAGTCGCAGGCTGTGGCTGCACTGCGGCTTCGGCAGTACTTTCAGCGAGACTTCGGTCAGCAGGCCCAGGCAGCCGAAGCTGCCGGCCAGCAGGCGGGACAGATCGTAGCCGGCGACATTCTTCATCACCTCGCCGCCGAAGCGCAGGTGGGTGCCGCGGCCGGTAATCAGCCGCGTGCCGAGCACGAAATCGCGCACGGCGCCGGACCACGGGCGGCGCGGGCCGGACAGGCCACTGGCGACCATGCCGCCGACGGTGGCGGCGCCATTGCCGGATGGCGGTTCGCAGCCGAGCATCTGTCCGGCATCGTCGAGCGCCGCCTGCAGCACGCTCAGCGGCGTACCGGCGCGGGCGGTGATGACCAGTTCGGTCGGGTCATAGCTGACGATGCCGCTGTGGCTGCGGGTGTCGAGGACCACGCCGTCGACGGCGCGGCCAAGAAAATCCTTGCTGCCGCCGCCGCGCGGGCGAAGCGGCGTGTGGCTGGCGATCGCTGCCTGCACTTGCGCCAGCAGGTCGGCGCTGTTGTCCGCCGATTGAAAACCTTGTTGCATGATCTCTCCTGAATGCGCGCTCAGAACCGGTCCAGCTCGGGGAACGGCAGTTTCCCGTGATGGACGTGCATCGCACCGAATTCGGCGCAGCGATGCAGGGACGGAATGTTCTTGCCGGGGTTCAGCAGGCGGTCGGGGTCGAAGGCCGCCTTGACCGCGTGGAACATCTCCAGCTCGTCGCTGTTGAACTGGGCGCACATCTGGTTGATCTTTTCGCGGCCGACACCGTGCTCGCCGGTGATGCTGCCGCCAACTGCGACGCACAGTTCCAGGATTTCGCCGCCAAGGGCCTCGGCGCGTTCCATTTCGCCGGGCAGGTTGGCATCGAACAGGATCAGCGGGTGCATGTTGCCGTCGCCGGCATGGAACACATTGGCGACGCGCAGCCCGTGTTTTTCCGACAGCGCGGCAATGCCCTTCAGCACTTTCGGCAGCTCGCGGCGCGGAATGGTGCCGTCCATGCAGTAGTAGTCGGGCGAGATGCGGCCGACCGCCGGGAAGGCGTTCTTGCGTCCGGCCCAGAACCGTTGCCGTTCGGCCTCGTCACGCGCCTGGCGAACATCGGTCGCGCCGGCGGCGCGGACGATATGGCTGACCCGTTCGCAGTCGGCGTGCACGTCGGCCTCGGCGCCATCGAGTTCGCACAGCAGGATGGCTTCGGCATCGACCGGGTAACCGGCGTGAATAAAGTCTTCGGCGGCCCGGATCGACAGGTTGTCCATCATTTCCAGCCCGCCGGGGATGATGCCGGCGGCAATGATGTCGCCGACCGCGCGGCCTGCCTTGTCGACGTCGTCGAAGCTGGCCAGCAGGACCTTGGCCATCTGCGGTTTCGGCAGCAGTTTGACGGTGATCTCCACCGCCACGCCGAGCATGCCTTCCGAGCCGGTATACAGCGCCAGCAGGTCGAAGCCGGGGCTGTCCAGGGCATCGCTGCCGAGCGTCATGCGCTCGCCCTCGATGGTCAGCATGTCGACCTTCATGACATTGTGCACGGTCAGCCCGTATTTCAGGCAGTGCACGCCACCGGCGTTTTCGGCGACATTGCCGCCGATCGAACAGGCGATCTGCGACGACGGGTCCGGCGCGTAGTACAGGCCGTAAGGGGCCGCAGCCTCGGAAATGGCCAGGTTGCGCACGCCGGGTTCCAGCCTGGCGACACGGGCATCCGGATCGACCGACAGCACGCGCTTGAAGCGTGCCATGACCAGCAGCACGCCCTTTTCCAGCGGCATGGCGCCGCCGGACAGACCGGTGCCGGCTCCGCGGGCGACGACCGGCACCTGCCGCGCATGGCACAGGCGCAGCAGGGTTTGCACCTGGTCGATCGTTTCGGGCAGGATGACCAGCAGCGGCGTGGCGCGATAGGCGGACAGGCCGTCGCACTCGTAGGGCTTGAGGTCTTCCGCATCGGACAGCACCTCGACGTCGGGCAGCACCCGGCGCAGTTCTTCCAGCAACGCGGCCTTGTCGACATCCGGCAGGACGCCGTCGACACGTTCGTCGTAGAAAATGCTCATAGTTCCCCTCTGTTTCTCAAGCGACCCCGGCAAAGGCCCGCTGACGTCGCAATGGCGTGACGGTGGGGCTCCGACTGCGGGGTGATGCAGCGCGGGCTGACTGTTTTTTTGTCCCGCGGCCGCTTCCGCATGACGAAAGCAACGACTTTATCTTGGTGTCTTTCCCGGTGAACGTCCATGCTAAAATCAACTGGTCATACCAGTTTGTGCACTGCAAGACATGACGATTCCTTCTGTTTCCTTTTTGTGATCAGCACCATGCGCAATATCCCCGATCCCCGTTTCCCGTGCTCTGCAGCTGGTCATACCAGTTGGAGCTGCGCATGACCGCCGCCGGTCCGGGCCGCTCCCGGCAACTGGCCGACGTCGTTGCCGAACGCATAGAACGCATGATCCTGGACGGGGTGCTGAAGCCCGGCCAGCCACTGCTGTCCGAGCGGCGCATGTGCGAGAAACTCGGCGTGTCGCGTACTGCCCTGCGCGAAGGCCTGAAAGTGCTGCGCGGGCGCGGCATCATCGAGACCGCGCATGGCAAGGGCTCGCAGGTCAGCGCCATGGCGCCGGACGGCAGCGGCAATCCGCTGATGCACTTGTACAGCGCGCATCCGCGCACCCTGTACGATCTGCTGGAGGTCCGGGCGCTGCTGGAAGGCGAGTCGGCGCGGCTGGCCGCCCTGCGCGGCACCGAGGCCGACTTCATCCTGATCAGCCGCCGCTATCAGGCATTGATCGATGCACAGCGGCTCGGGGTGGATGCCGAAGCGCATGCGCGCGTCGACCATGCCTTTCACCTGGCGATCTGCGAGGCATCGCACAATCCGGTACTGGTACAGACGCTGCGTTCGCTGACCGACCTGCTGCTGAGTTCGGTATTCGCCTCGCTGAGCAATCTGTACCACCGCGCCGAGCGCAAGCGACAGCTGGACCGCCAGCATGCGCGGCTGCATCACGCCGTCACCAGCCGCCTGCCGGAGCAGGCGCGCCGCGCCGCCATCGAACACCTGACCAGCATCAGCGACAACCTGCGCGAGATCGAGCAGGAAGAACAGCGGCTGGTGAGGGCGACCATGCGCCTGGAAGGGCTGGATGCGCTCGACCCGCCCGCCGACGATTGAAGCTCAGGCTGCCTGGCGCTGAACCCTGTCGCTGCGTTCCACCCGCATGCCGCGCGCGACCATCTCGTCGACAAACTCCCGGCCCAGCGCTTCGAAACCGGCGACCGGGCTGCTGCAGTCATCAAGCAACAGCAGGCGGGATGCGTCGCCGAGCGCGTCGGCCAGATCGCGTACGGTGCTGGCCACGCAGTGCGACAGCGCCTGCCCGGCGATCAGCACGGTGTCGGCCCCGGCCAGGCGGGCGATCCAGGCCGGATCGGGACGGGTGCCCGGATCGGCCGGGTCGGGCACTTCGGCGCACAGCGCCGAGTAATGTTCGGTGCCCGGATTCATGCCCTTGAACACATAGTCGACCGTGCGCAGTGTCTGCCGGCCCCACGCCTGCAGCGCCGTGGCGCAGCCGGCATGCAGCTGGTGGCCCCAGCCACCGATCAGGCAGTGCTCGGGCCAGATCACCAGTGCATGGCGGGCGCGGGTGGCCAGCGCGCGGACGTAGTCGACGCTGTGCGCCTGCTGCTGCGGGTCGCGCGCGCGCCAGAGGCCGGATTCGACATCCCCGACCGTGATGAGCGTGAATGGCGCCGGTGCTTCGCCGTCCGCATTGCACCACCAGACCGGGTGGGCGATATCCACGGGCTGATGTGAATCCAGCGTGACATGGATCCGGTCGAGGCGCGCCCCGAGCCGGTCGACCAGCGCGGCCACGCGCGTCAGGTCGGCATCGGCACCGGTCACCGGCAGGGCCGCACCGGGCAGGTCGCAGAAATCATTTTGGGGATCGATCAGCAGCAGATGCAGGCCAGTGGACACGACAGCGGACTCCGGAAGGGCGGGGCGGGAATGCCGGTCCGCAGCATCCCACTTTTTCGGCCTTCGACCAAGATCTCCCGGTCCTGCTGTCTGGCCTGTCCTGAATGGCGCCCTGCCGGAATATGTAATTTATATATGGAATATACAATCTGAATTTATAGATATTCTGGCGTATGGGGCACGCCATGTCATTGCCGTACCATTCATGGCTGAATGATCCGGAATACAAATGATGAATATGAATGATGCCATGACCGTCAGGCAGAAACTGCTGACAGGCTTTGGACTGGTATTGCTGCTGCAACTGCTGATGGCAGTATTCGCCATGAACAAAATGTCGGCGGTACAGCAGAATCTTGAAAATATTCTTGATGCGCGATATTCAAAAATAGTGCTGGTGAATGGCGTAATCAAAACCTCGCTTGAGAATACCCGCCTGATTCGCGATATTCTGCTCGCCAGTGAAAGCACCGGGCGTGAAACCGTCATCGGGCAGATGGCGGCCAACCGCAAAAAGAATACCGACACCCTGAATACGCTGGGTGCGTCGCTGAATCTGGTCAAGGGCAAGGCGCTGTTCGCCGACATTGTCACCGCACATGATCAGCTGCTGTCGCACTACGATCGTTTCAATGCCCTGGTGCAGGCCGGGCAGATGGCGGACGCCGCCCGTTTCCTGCGCGAGCAGATCGTGCCCGACAACCGGTTGCTGATGGCACGGCTGGACACCATGGCGGCATTCCAGGAATCGCTGATGGCCGGGGCCAGGGCCGAAGCCGACGCCAGCTACGGGCAGGCGCGAATCGTCATGGCCGTGCTCAGTGCGCTGGGCCTGATGCTGGGCGCGGCGGTGGCGCTGCTGCTGTCGGTGCGCATCGGCCGTTCACTGGGGAGGGCGGTCGTGACCGCCAACCGGATTGCCGACGGCGACCTGGCCGCAACAGGCGGGCACGCAGTCCATGCCGGGCGCGATGAAGTCAGCCAGTTGCTGGCAGCGCTGGAAACCATGCGTGCCCGGCTGTCCGCCGCGCTGCATGACATCCGCCACAACGCCGGCGCGGTAGCGGACTCGGCTGCGCAGCTGTCCGGCATGTCCGGCCAGGTGGCAGCCAGCGCGCAGCGTCAGGCCGATTCGACCTCGTCCACGGCAGCGACGCTGGAGCAACTGACCGTCAGCATCAGTCATGTGGCGGACAGCGCCGGCGAGGCATCGCGGCAGGCGTCGCAGGCCGGCCGCCTGGCCGGACAGGGCGGCAGCGATGCGCTGGCCTCGGCCGAGCGCATGCGGACCGTCAGCAGCAGCGTGCAGGACACCGCCGGCGAGATGGACAGCCTGACCGGTGAAGTGCAGGCCATCGGCAATATCGTGACCGTGATTCGCGATGTGGCCGACCAGACCAATCTGCTGGCACTGAACGCCGCGATCGAAGCCGCCCGTGCCGGCGAGGCCGGGCGCGGTTTTGCCGTGGTGGCGGATGAGGTGCGCAAGCTGGCCGAGCGCACCACGCTGTCGGCACAGGAGATCACCCGCATGATTGCCTCGATCCAGCAGAATGCCGGCCGGGTGGTGGACAGCATGGCGCAGAGCCGGCAGCACGTGGCTGCCGTGACCGAGAGCGCCGACAAGAGCGGCGAGGCCATGGTTCAGGTCCGGGACAGCGCCAGCGAGGTGCTGGCGGCGATCAGCAGCATCAACCATGCGCTGGACGAGCAGCGCGGCGCCAGCCAGGGCCTGGCCCGCAGCATGGAACAGGTGGCACAGATGGCCGGTGAAAACAGCGCGACGGTCGAGGAACTGGCCCGGACCTCCGACGGACTGCGGGGATTGTCACAGGGCCTGCAGGGGGTGGTGGCGCGATTCCGGCTGTAAGGGGCGGATTTTTCTTGCGCAAAACATATTATATTTATTAATGTAATGTATTTGCCCCTCCAGGAGACCCCCCATGCTGAAAACCGCCCACGATCTGGTGCAGGAAGCCCGCAAGTCCGTCGACGAGCAGGCGCCGGAGGCTGTCCGTCAGCGGATGGCAGACGCGGATACGCTGGTCATCGACGTTCGCGAGCCGGATGAATATGGTCAGGGTCATCTGCCCGGCGCCATCAGCATCCCGCGCGGCATGCTCGAATTCCGGATTTCCAGCGAGCCGGCGCTGCAGCGCACCGAACGGCCGCTGGTGGTGTACTGCAAGACTGGCGGACGGGCCGCACTGGCCACCGTCAGTCTGCAGAGCATGGGGTTCGGGCAGGTCGTGTCGCTGGCCGGCGGCTATGAGGCGTGGCTGGCTGCCGGACTGCCGATCGACAAGCCGGCCGACATCGCCTTCGATTAACGGCGAGTGGCGTTGCGATCGAAAAAGGCACCCGGCGTGCTGCCGTGAAAACGGCGGAATGCCGCGATAAAGGCCGACAGCGAAGCATAGCCGAGCTCGGCGGCCACGGTGGTGACCGGCGTGCCGGCCTCCAGCCGCGGCAGGGCGGCCAGCATGCGCAATGACAGCCGCCATTCGCTGAAAGTCAGCCGGGTTTCATCGCGAAAGCGTCGCGCCAGCGTGCGGCGGGTCGCGCCGACCCGCTGACCCCAGGCCTCCAGCGTGCGGTCGTTGCCCGGGTCGGCCTGCAGCGCCAGCGCAATGCGCAGCAGCCGCGGATCGCCGGGCATCGGCAGGCACAGCGGCGCGGCCGGCAGGCGGGCAATCTGGTCGAGAATCACTGCCACCAGCCGGCCGTCGGCACTGTCGGGCCGGTAGTCGGCCGGCAGCGTCCGCGTTTCGTGCAGCAGCGCCCGCAGCAGCGGCGTGACTACCAGCGCCTTGCAGTCCGGGCCCGGGCCTTCAAGCGCGCCCGGATCCAGATACAGGCTGTGAAAGGCGATGCGGCCATGGGTGGTCACCCCGTGCGCCATGCCGGGCGGAATCCAGATCGCGTGTTGCGGCGGCACCATGTGCCGTCCGAGCGGGGTATGCACGCACAGCACGCCGGCACTGGCATGCATGAACTGCGCCCATGGATGGCTGTGCATCGCCACCTCGCTGTCGGCCGGAATCTCGAACGCGCGCACATACAGCGGCCGTGGCAGGCCACCCAGCTCCGGCACCCGGTAGTGATTCGGTGTCTGTCCCGTCAGCAGCATAGGCTGTCCCCGCTCCGCAAGTTCATGCATGGCGGCGATGATAGCGTGATGGCCGTCATTCACAAGCCAAGGGATTTCGCCATGAGTACACCCGCCCGTGTTACCCGCATCGGGGTGCCGCAGATCCGCCAGCGCAAGGGCGCCGGCAGCCTGGTGTCGCTGACTGCCTATTCGGCGCCGATGGCGCGGCAGGTCGATCCGCATGCCGACCTGATCCTGGTCGGCGACTCGCTGGGCATGGTGCTGTACGGCATGCCCAGCACCCTGGCGGTCACGCTGGAGATGATGATTGCCCACGGGCAGGCGGTCATGCGCGGCGCGCAGCGTGCCTGCGTGGTGATCGACCTGCCGTTCGCGTCCTACCAGGCCTCGCCGGCCGATGCGTTTCGCGCCGCGTCCCGGCTGCTGATCGAGACCGGCGCCCAGGCGGTCAAGCTCGAGGGCGGGGTGGAAATGGCCGGGACGGTTGCCTTCCTGACCGCACGCGGCATTCCGGTGATGGGCCATGTCGGCCTGATGCCGCAGCAGGTCAACACCATGGGCGGCTTCAGGGCGCAGGGCATGACACCGGAGGCGGCAGCGCAGGTCGAGCGCGATGCGCTGGCGATCGAGGCGGCCGGTGCGTTCGCGCTGGTGATCGAGGGGACGGCCGAGCCGCTGGCGCGCCGGCTGACCGGCCTGCTGGCGATTCCGGCCATCGGCATCGGTGCGTCACCGGCCTGCGATGGTCAGGTGCTGGTTACCGAGGACATGCTTGGCCTGTTCGACGACTACACGCCGAAGTTTGTTCGCCGCTATGCGGAACTGAATCCGCTGATCGACGCCGCCGTGGCCCGCTTCGCCGATGAGGTGCGTCGTGGTCTCTTTCCGGCCAGCGAGCACTGCTTTCATGGCCG
Organism: Microvirgula curvata; assembly: GCF_054781615.1. Taxonomy (NCBI): domain Bacteria; kingdom Pseudomonadati; phylum Pseudomonadota; class Betaproteobacteria; order Neisseriales; family Aquaspirillaceae; genus Microvirgula; species Microvirgula curvata. The sequence goes on from NZ_BAAGUB010000015.1 coordinate 14,892, forward strand.
CAAGCCGGCTCACGACGCCGACGCCCGTCCGGCATAAGCGGCCGCCACGGCGGAAAGGCCGGACAGCGCATAGGTCTTCAGGTGCTGGCGCAGCGCGTCCGGGTCGCGCCAGATATCGGTCAGCATCCGGCCGAGCACCTGGCGGTCGGCGAGCAGCAGCATGGCCAGCGGCGCAAAGAAGTTCAACTGGCAGCAGGCCAGTGCCGGTTCCTGCTCCGGGATGCCGGTAAAGTCGCTCAGCATCCGTCGCAGCAGGGTGGCTTTCGGCAGCGCTTCCTGCTGCAGGGCGGCCAGCAGGGTCGCCGACGGGCCGAGCATCTCGCGGACATAGATGCGCAGATGCCAGCCGCCGTCGACCGCGCCGAGAATGAAAGCGTCGATCACGCCGCCGAGCTTGTCGGCCGGCGAGGCATCGCTGGCGGCGATCGCCGACAGCGTGTCGCGGCTGATCAGACGCCGGTGCACTTCCACCAGAACGGCCTGGTACAGGCCTTCCTTGCCGCCGAAATGGTAGTTCACCGCCGCCATATTGGTTTCGGCGCGTGCGCAGATGGCCTTGCTGGTGGCGTGCTCGTAGCCCAGCTCGGCGAAAATGTCGCCGGCGACGTCGAGAATGCGCTGGCGCGTGGCGTCGCCGTCGGCACGCGCCTTGCGGCCTGGCGCGCCGGGGACGTTCGGATCGCTTGTTTTCATCCCATAATCTTACCGTAGCGCGACGGCTTGTCATAAATTAGAATTCAAATTAGAATTTAAATTATGAATACGCCATGGACCGCCATGGCGGCGTATCGGGAGCGGGTCGGGATGAACGGGAAACTGAAGATCGCTGTGGCCGGGCTGGTGCTGGCCGGCCTTGCCGGCAGCATCTGGTGGCTGGTGCGGCCGTCGCCGGACAACGGCGTACTGACGCTGTACGGCAATGTGGATGTCCGCCAGGTGTCGCTGGCTTTCAATGCCAGCGAACGGGTGGCGACACTGACCGTGCGCGAAGGCGACCGGGTTCGCCGCGGGCAGTTGCTGGGCACACTCGATACCCGTGGGGCGACACTGGAACTGGCGCAGGCCGAGGCGCGGCAGGCAGCGTCAAAACAGGTGCTGCGCCGGCTGAAGACCGGCAGCCGCCCGGAGGAACTCGCCCAGGCGCGTGCCGCGCTGGCCTCGGCGCAGGCCGAGGATGACGATGCCGGCCAGCAGCTGGCACGGCTGAACAGCGTGCATGCCGCGACCGCCGGCAAGGCCGTCAGCCAGCAGGATCTGGATGCAGCCATTGCCCGCCGGCAGCGGGCCCGGGCGGCGCGGATCACGGCCGACAAGGCGCTGGCGCTGGCCGTCAGCGGACCGCGCGACGAGGACATTGCCGAAGCCGATGCCCAGCTGCGGGCGGCGCAGGCGCAGACGGCGCTGCTGCGCTACCGGCTGGAGCAGGCGCAACTGACCGCGCCGGTCGATGGCGTAGTGCGCAGCCGGCTGCTGGAACCGGGTGACATGGCGTCGCCGCAGCGGCCGGCCTATGCGCTGGCGCTGACCGACCCGAAGTGGGTGCGCGCCTATGTCGGCGAAGTCGATCTCGGTCGCCTGCGTCCCGGCATGCGCGCCACGGTCAGTACCGACAGCCATCCGGACCAGCGCCTGCCGGGCAAGGTCGGCTATATCTCGTCGGTGGCGGAATTCACGCCGAAGACCGTGCAGACCGACGAGCTGCGCACCAGCCTGGTCTACGAAGTCCGCATTCTGGTCGACGACAGCCGCGACCGGCTGCGGCTCGGCATGCCGGCCACGGTTCGTCTGACGCCGGATGCACCATGAGTACGCTGGCGCTGGATGCCCGCGGGCTGGGCAAGCGCTTCGCCGTCAAGCCGTCCGGCCGGATGCTGGATGCGCTTGCCGACGTGACGCTGTCGATCGAGCCGGGCACGCTGACCGCACTGGTCGGCCCGGATGGCGCCGGCAAGACCACCCTGCTGCGGCTGGCGGCCGGTCTGCTGCGCGCGGACAGCGGCAGCCTCCGCGTACTCGGCATCGACGCCGCGCAGGACCCGCAGGCGATCCAGAACCGGATCAGCTATATGCCACAGCGCTTCGGTCTGTATGACGACCTCAGCGTGCAGGAAAACCTCGATCTGTATGCCGATCTGCACGGCGTGCCCCTGGCGGCGCGGCGCGAGCGCTATGCGCGGCTGATGACCATGACCGACCTCGGCCGCTTTACCGCCCGCCCGGCCGGCAAGCTGTCCGGCGGGATGAAACAGAAACTCGGGCTGGCCTGCACCCTGGTCCGCTCGCCGGAACTGCTGCTGCTCGACGAGCCGACGGTCGGGGTCGATCCGCTGTCGCGGCGCGAGCTGTGGGACATCGTCCGCCAGCTGGTGGATGACGAGCAGCTCAGCGTACTGGTCAGCACCGCCTATCTGGACGAGGCCGAACACTGCGCGCGGGTATTCGTGCTGCATGACGGCCGGCTGCTGGCGCAGGGCGATCCGGCCAGCCTGCGCGACCGCGCCAGCGGGCGGGTTTTTGCGGTTACGCCACCGACTGGTCAGCCGGCCCGGCTGCTGCAGGCGCAACTGCTCGATCACGCCGGGGCCGTGGCCGATGCCGTGCCGCAGGGCGGGCGGGTCCGTTTTGTCCGTGATGGCGACGGAGCGGACCCGGCGCTGTCGGCGCTGCTGGACGGGCTGGCGGTCGACGCGCTGCCCCCCAGGCTGGAGGACGGTTTCATGCTGCTGCTGCGCGAGCGCCGCGTCATGCCGGCCCCGACGCCACCGCTCGCCGTGTCTGTCCCCGCGCCAGTCAGTGACGACGCGACGGTCATCGAAGTGCGGGATCTGGTGCGTCGCTTCGGCGATTTCACCGCCGTGGCCAGCACCAGCTTCTCGGTTCGCCGCGGCGAAATTTTCGGTCTGCTTGGCCCGAATGGCGCCGGCAAGACCACGACCTTCCGCATGCTGTGCGGACTGCTGCCGGCCAGCAGTGGCAGCCTGCGGGTGGCCGGGGTCGACCTGCGCCGCGCACGGGCGGCTGCCCGGCGGCGCATTGGCTATGTGGCGCAGAAGTTCGCGCTGTACGCCAATCTGTCGGTGCGGGAAAACCTGGAATTCTTTGGTCATGCCTACGGGCTGCATGGCACGACCCTGCACGAACGCATCGCCACGGTGGCGGCGCAGTTCGACCTGGCCGAGGTGATGGACAGTGCCAGTGGCCAGTTGCCGGGCGGGTTCCGCCAGCGGCTGGCGATGGCGACCGGGCTGCTGCACGAACCGGACATCCTGTTTCTGGATGAACCGACCAGTGGCGCCGACCCGGGCGCGCGGCGCGCCTTCTGGCGGCGGATCACCGCACTGGCCGCTGCCGGCACCACCATTATCGTCACCACCCACTTCATGGAAGAGGCCGAGTACTGCGATCGCATCGTGATCCAGGACGCAGGCAAGCTGCTGGCGATCGGCACGCCGGGCGAGGTGCGCGGCCAGGCCGGCATCGCCGGCGACCCCGGCGCCGGCATGGAGGCGGCCTTTATCGGCATCGTCGAAACAGCACGGGAACGGGGGGCGCGATGATCGGCGACGGACGCTTTGCCGCCCGGCTGCGGGCACTGATCCGCAAGGAATTCCGCCAGTTGCTGCGCGACAGGAGCAATCTGGCCATCGGCATCCTGCTGCCGATGCTGCTGATTCTGATCTTCGGCTACGGACTGTCGCTGGACGTGCGCAACGCGCCGCTGGCCGTGGTGCTGGAAGATCCGTCGCCGGCCGCCACCGAGGCGGTGGCCGGGCTGCGGCTGTCGCCATTCCTGTCGGCGGTGATGCTGACCTCGATGCAGGATGCCGAACGGCTGATGCGGGCGCGCAAGGTCGATGCCATTGTCCGCGTGCCGGTGGATTTTTCCCGCCGGCTGGCCGATGGCAATGCGCGCATCCAGATTCTGCTGCATGGCGCCGACGCCAATCGTGCCAGCAGCATCCAGCGCTATATCACCAGTGCGCTCGGCCAGTGGGCGCTGACGCGGGCCGACCGCGCCGGCCCGGCCGGCAGTGGCAACCGGGTGGGCGGGGTGACCATGGAGACGCGACTGTGGTTCAACGCCGCCAATACCAGCACCTGGTATCTGGTACCGGGCCTGATCGTGCTGATCATGACCCTGGTCGGCGCCTTCCTGACCGCGCTGGTCATGGCGCGTGAATGGGAGCGCGGCACGCTGGAGGCGCTGTTCGTGTCGCCGGTGCGGCCGATCGAAATCCTGCTGGCCAAGGTGGTGCCGTATTTCACCATCGGCCTGGTCGGGCTGGTGCTGTGCCTGCTGGCCGCACGCTTCCTGTTTGCGGTGCCGATGTACGGTTCGCTGCTGGTGCTGCTGTTCGCATCAATGCTTTACCTGCTGGTCGCCGTTGCCGTCGGCCTGCTGATTTCGGCAGTGACGCGCAACCAGTTTCTGGCCAGCCAGGTGGCGCTGGTCGCCAGCTTCCTGCCGTCGATGATGCTGTCCGGCTTTCTGTTCGACCTGCGCAATGTACCGCCGGTCATCCGCATCATCGGCCAGGCGCTGCCGGCCACCTATTTCATGGAACTGATCCGTGCACTGTTCCTGGCCGGGGATGTCTGGCCGCTGATCTTCAGGAACTGCGCCATCCTCGCCGTCTACGCCGTGGTCCTGCTGGCCCTGGCGCGTGCGGTCACCCACAAGCGACTGGACTGAATCATGCTGGAACGCCTGCGTTGCATCCTGGCGCTGTGTCGCAAGGAACTGCTGACCATTCTCAAGGACCCCGCCAACCGGGTGATCCTGTTCGTCCCGGCACTGTTGCAGAGCGTGCTGTTCGGCTATGCCGCCACCTACGATCTGACCCATGTGCCGTATGCGCTGCTCGATCAGAGCCGCAGCGCGGCATCGGCCGAACTGGTTGCCCATCTCGATGGCACCGGCGTGTTTCACCGCATCGAAACCCTGCGTACCCGGGCCGACATCAGCCGCGTGATCGACAGTGGGCAGGCGTTGCTGGTGATCAGCATCGGCCCGCGCTTTGCCACGCAGCTGGAAGCCGGCGAAGCGGCGCCGCTGCAACTGGTGCTTGATGCGCGCAACTCGAACACCGCCGGTTCGGCGTCCGGCTTCGTCAGTGCCGTGGTCGAACGCTTCAACGCCGACTGGCGGGAACGGCACGGTGCTGCGCCGCTGCCGCTGCAGATCGAGACCCGAGCCTGGTACAACCCGAATCTGGAAACGCGCTGGAACCTGATTCCCGGGCTGATCGCCGCGCTGAGCATGCTGCAGACGCTGATGCTGACCGCACTGTCGGTGGCGCGCGAGCGTGAGCAGGGCACCTTCGACCAGTTGCTGGTCACGCCGCTGACGCCGCTGGACATCATGATCGGCAAGTCACTGCCGCCGATCCTGGTCGGGCTGACCCAGTCGACGATCGTACTGTTCGTGGCGCTGTTCTGGTTCCGCATCCCGATGGCCGGCTCGCTGCTGACGCTGTATGCCGGGTTGCTGTGCTTTACCGTTGCCAGTGTCGGGATCGGCCTGTCGATTTCGGCTGTGTCGCTGAACATGCAGCAGGCGATGCTGTACACCTTTGTGCTGGTCATGCCGCTGATGCTGCTGTCCGGCCTGACCACGCCAATCAGCAATATGCCGGACGCGCTGCAACTGGCCACGCTGGCCAATCCGCTGCGCTTTGCCATCAACCTGGTGCAGCGCGTCTATCTGGAGGGCGTCGGTCTGCGCGAGGTGGCGCTCGACCTGCTGCCCCTGCTGGTGATTGCGGCGCTGACGCTGCCGCTGGCGGCATGGCTGTTCCGCCACCGGCTGTCATGACGAGAAAGACCCTGATGATGCGTACCCCGAACCCGATCGAACTGGCGCTGATCCTTGCCCTGGCCGGCTGCGCCGCTGGCCCCGATTATCACCGGCCGCAGACCCCGGCACCGGACGACTGGCGTGCATGGCGCAGTGGCGCCGATGCGCTGGCGGTGCCGGTGGTCGAAAGCGGGCTGGAGACGGACTGGTGGAAGCCGTTCGGCGACCCGCTGCTTGACCGGCTGGTCGAGCGCGCCCGTGCCGCCAGCCCGGACGTGCGCACCGCGGCGTTGCGCTTCGCCCAGAGCCGCGTTCAGCGCAGCACCGTGGCGGCACAGCGCGGGGTCCAGGTCGATGCCGTCGGCAGTCTCGATCGTCAGCGGCAGAGTGAACATGCCGTCAGCACCCGGCTGATCGACGTGCTGTCGCCGGCGCGCCACGACGAACTGGTCGGCGTGCTCAGCGAACCGGTAACGGTGTACCAGGCCGGTTTCGATGCGTCGTGGGAGGCCGATCTGTGGGGACGGGTCGCCCGCCAGCTGGAGGCGGCCGATGCCCGCATCGCCGGATCGCGTGCCGAACTGCAGCAGGTCACGCTCAGCGTGACGGCCGAAGTGGTGCGCAACTATGTCGAACTGCGTGCGGCCCAGCAGCAGCTGCGGCTGGGCCGGGCGCGGGTGGCCGCCGCCGGCGAGGCGCTGCAACTGGCTCAGGCACGGGTGGCCGGCGGGCTGGACGACAGCGGGGTGGCCGAGCGCCGCCGGGCACAACTGGCAGACGCCGAAGCCGCATTGCCGCCATGGCTGGCGCGCGAGGCGCAGGCGATCAATCAGCTGACCCTGCTGCTCGGAGAGCGCCCCGGCGCCCTGCAGACCGAACTGGCCGACAACGGCCGCGGCCCCGGCGACTGGCCGCGCCCGGACCTCGCGCTCGGCGTGCCCTCGGCGCTGCTGCAGCGCCGCCCGGACATCGGTGCGGCCGAGGCACGGTTGCAGGCGGCCGTGGCCGAGGTCGGCGTGGCGGTGGCCGACCTGTATCCACGGTTGACCATTGGTGCGCGCTTTGGTCTGGACTCCTATCAGGCCGGGCAGTTTGGCGACTGGGGCAGCCGCGAGTGGTCGATCGGGCCCAGCCTGACCCTGCCGCTGTTCGACCAGGGCCGCCGGCGCAGCACGATTACCCTGCGCAAGCTCGAACAGCAGGAAGCCGCTGTTGCCTACCAGCAGAGCGTGCTCGGTGCCTGGCACGATGTCGACCGTGCCCTGGCGCGCTATGCGGCGGAACAGCAGCGCCGCGTACAACTGGCCCGGACCGAGGCCGCCCGCCGCGACGAACTGACGCTGGCGCAGGCGCGGCAGACTGGCGGCATGACCGACTTCCTGACCGTGCTCGACGCACGCAGCGCGCAACTGCAGGCGCAGGGCGCCCGGGCGGACAGCGAGGCGCAACTGCTGCTGGATCTGGTGGCGGTTTACAAGAGTGTCGGGGTGTAGCAGGGCAATTTTCTTGTAGTGGTTGACGTTTTGTCATTAATGGACATAATGTCACTCATGCCCAATCTCCAAGAAAACCAGCTCCTGTTGCGCGAGGCGCGGAAAATCGTCGACGCGCTCGGGCAGACCTTTGCGCCGCTGGTCGAGGTCGTGCTGCACGACCTGACCCGGCCCGAACACGCGGTGGTGGCGATTGCCAACAACCTGTCCGGCCGCGAAGTCGGCGACGCGGCGACCGAACTCGGTCTGGCGCGGATCACCAATCCCGACTTCCCGGAAGTCATCCAGAACTACGCCAACCGCTTTCCCGATGGCCGTCCGGCCAAGAGCACATCGATCGGACTGAAGAACAGCGACGGCGAGTTCGTCGCCGCAATCTGCCTGAACATGGATGTGTCGATGCTGGGCGCCATGACCGCCGGGCTCGGCCAGCTGATCCGCACCGACACGCCGGCACCGGCGGTAAACGAATCGCTGGCGCCGCGCCGGGTCGAAGAAGTCCGCACCGTGCTCGAACGTTATGCCGCCGCCCGCAATACCACGCCGATGGGCCTGAATCTCGACCAGCGCCGCGATGCGATGCGCGAACTCGCTGCCAGCGGACTGCTGGACCTGCGCCGCGCGCTGTCCGAAGTGGCGCAGGCTCTCGGCGTCGCCCGCTCAACCGTCTATACCTATCTCCCCCAGGAAGACCGACCATGACCGCACTGCCCATTTCCTTTGCCGATGTTGTCGCTGCCCATGAACGCATCCGTGGCGTCGCCCACCAGACCCCGGTGCTGACTTCGGCGACGGCCGATGCGCTGACCGGCGCCAAGCTGTTCTTCAAATGCGAGAACTTCCAGCGCATGGGGGCGTTCAAGTTCCGTGGCGCCTACAACGCCATCTCGCAGTTCACCCCGGAACAGAAGGCCAGCGGCGTGATCACGTTCTCGTCCGGCAACCATGCGCAGGCGATTGCCCTGTCGGCGCGGCTGCTTGGCGTCAGGGCGGTGATCGTGATGCCGGAGGATGCGCCGGCAATCAAGGTCGAAGCCACGCGCGGCTATGGCGGCGAGGTGATCTTCTACAACCGCTATACCGAGGACCGCGAGGCCATCGGCAAGCAGCTGGCAGCCGAACGCGGCCTGACGCTGATTCCGCCGTACGACCATCCGCACGTGATGGCCGGGCAGGGCACGGCCGCCAGGGAACTGATCGAGCAGGCCGGCGAACTGGATCTGCTGCTGGTCTGCCTCGGCGGCGGCGGGTTGCTGTCCGGCTGCGCGGTGGCGGCAAAGGCGATGAACCCGGCCTGCAAGGTGATCGGGGTCGAGCCCGAGGCCGGCAATGACGGCCAGCGCAGCTTCCGCAGCGGCGAAATCGTCCATATCGACACGCCAAAGACCATCGCCGACGGTGCCCAGACCCAGCATCTTGGCAACTACACCTTCCCGGTCATTCGCGAGCTGGTCGATGACATTGTCACCGTCAGCGATGCGGAACTGGTCGATACCATGGCCTTCCTGGCCGGCCGGATGAAAGTGGTCGCCGAGCCGACCGGCTGCCTGGCCGCCGCCGCCGCGCTGCATGGCAAGGTCGATGTCGCCGGCAAGCGGGTCGGCATTATCGTGTCCGGCGGCAATGTTGACCTGCAGCGCTTTGCCGCGCTGATCCAGGGCCAGGCATGAGTGCGCCGCGCTTCGTCGATCCGGCGTCCATGGCGGCGCCCGGCGGGCATTACTCGCATGCGGTCTGCGCCGGCGGGCTGGTCTATGTGTCCGGCCAGTTGCCGATCACCGCCGATGGCCACAAGCTGACCGGCGCGCCCTTCGAGGCGCAGGCGCGCCAGGTGCTGGCCAATGTCGGGCAGGCGCTGCTCGCCTGCGGCAGCAGCCCGTCACGGCTGCTGCAGGTGCGCGTCTACCTGACCGACATCGACAACTGGCCACTGTTCAACCGCCTGTACGCGGCCTGGCTTGGTGAGCTGCGCCCGGCCCGCGCCGTTGTGCCGGTGCCGGTACTGCACCACGGACTGGCGGTCGAGATGGAGGCGGTCGCCCGGGCCTGAGCTTGCCGGCCCGCCGGCGGCAGGCGGATGATGGCCGCCCCGATTTGTGCGAAAGATGTCATGCCGATCCCCGCAAACCAGCGCGAACTGCTGGACGCGATACGAACCCGCTATGCGCAGCTCGATGCCGAGCTGCGCACGGTGCCGCCGGCGCAGGCCTTTGAGGCGACACTGGAAGGCCATGTGCAGGGCACGCTGATCAGCGTGGCCGACCTGGTGGCCTATCTGCTGGGCTGGAACCTGCTGGTGCTGAAGTGGTGTGCCGGCCGGGACGCCGGGCGGGCGGTGGATTTCCCCGATACCGGATTCAAGTGGAATGAACTCGGCCGGCTGGCACAGCGGTTCTATCGTGACCACGCCGCGCTGGATTTTCCGGCGCGGCGGGACGCGCTGGCCCACGCCCATGCCGATATCGTCGAGCGGGTCATGCGCGAAACCGACGCCTCGCTGTATGGCGAAGCGTGGTACGGCAAGTATCCGCTCGGACGGATGATCCAGCTCAATACCTCGTCGCCGTATGCCAATGCCCGGGCACGGCTGCGCAAGTGGAAGAAGGCCCGAGGTGTCTAGCCGGACCCGGAAGCGACGCACCGGGCTGGATGGATCGTCGCATTTGCCAACCTGCTTGCCATTTGGGGGCGAGCCGACAGCGACCGCTGTCACCCGGCAATCCCGCTCAGCCGACGCACGGTGGCCCCGTCCGCATCGAACGCATTCGTCCGCATCGCCGTCTTCGTCTCCGGTCCGGTTGTAGCGGATGGTGCGAACGGTGAGACAACGGTTGTCATGGACGATGACGGTCGGCGTGCCGGTGCAGCGCTGGGCAGTCGCGGGGTCGGCCTGCGTGATCATGGGGTCTCCTCCTGTTCCAGCCTGCTTTTTGACGCTATAAACCAGCCGGTTTCTTGCGGAATGTCACTATGGCCGGTCCGCATGCCCCCGACGCAGCAAGGCGGTGCTCAGTGCCCGCACCAGCCGGACCGTCGATACCGGTCCGCCAAATGGCCACAGACCGTCAGGCAGAACCAGCAGCCGTTCGTGCCGAACGGCGGGTGCCTGCTTCCATACCGGCGTCTGCGGGGGGGCGCCGCCGAGCAGGGCAAGGGTGACGTCCAGAACCAGCAGTTCCTCAACTGTTTTGACCGTGATTCCCTGCCGCGCGCGCTCGTGCAGCCACGGGCCGCCAAGGCCCAGTGCCTTCTGCACGCCACCCGGCACACTGTTGCCGGCGAAGGCCCACATCTGCGGCACACCGGCGATGTGCTGCAGGATGGCCAGTGGCTTGCCGGCCCAGCCCGCCGCAGCCAGTCGGTTCCGCTCTCTGGCGAGACAGTCGTCCAGTACTGTCAGCGCAAGCCCTGCGCGCGTTTCCAGACCCAGTGTCAGGGCAAGTTGACGATGGTCCTCGAATACGGCGGCGAGTCCTTCACGTTCACTGCTGGACAACATCAGGGTCGGAGCAATGCGCTCCAGCAGGGCTTTCAGCGATGCATGCCGGAAGTCGACTGCCACGATCAGGTCCGGGCGTAGCATGGCGATGGCTTCCAGCGATGGCTGTTGCCGATTGCCAACATTGATGGCAGTGGCGAGCCGTGCCTTTTCCACACCGACCCAGCGGCTGTAGCCGCCGGTATCGGCAACCCCTACCGGCGTGACGCCCAGCGCCAGGACCATTTCCGTAGCGTGATACTCGAGAGTGATCACCCGGGGCTGTCGATGCTGCAGGGGAGTGCGAGCCTGTGAAGGCAGCGCGGCCAGGGCCGTGGCGAACAGCAACCGGCGGCGGCTAATCCTGTCGCTGCCAGTGTTCAAGGAGGGCATGCAGTTCAGTCCGATCGAGATGCTCAAGGTGCGGGCAGCTGGCGCAATACACCATGCCGGGAATTTCGTGCCGCAGGCAGCACAGGCGGCGCAAGCGGGTCGGAGTTGTCCGGACCTCGGGCAGCAGTGGGGCGATATGGCGGACGGGATATCGCATCGGGTTGCGAAGCGTGTTTCCTGATCCGTCCGGCAGGAGCCAGTGCCCGGCTTCCAGCAGAAAGAGCCGGTCTGCTTCACTGGATGACGGCAGTCTGGAGAAAATTGCATCGAGCAGATTGCCGAGGTTGTTCCACAGCACGCGGGGTGCGAGCCGGCCGTGGCTGGCCAGTGCCGCGATCAGCGGGGCAAGGTGGTCAAACAGGAGTTCGCTCCAGCGGTCCGTGTCATCCTGCAGCGGTGCGCCGACATATGCATAACGGAAGGCGCAGGCCTCTCCATCCGGACCCATCCGCAGCGACAGTGCGCTGATCTCCTGCGGCAAGCGCCAGCCATGCTGCAGCAATGCCAGTTGCGGGATCAGCAGGCAGGCGAGGTACCGCTTCAGCCACTGGGAGACCAGCGCACGGCGCGGGGCGGTGGCATGCCTGGAGGCATAGCGCGCCATTGCTGCTGCAATGTTTTCCGGGTCTCGCAGCATACCAACCGCCATTTCACTGGCACCATCCGGTTCCAGTACTACGCAACGAGCGTAAGGGGCCAGCGGGCCGGTCAGCCAGCGACGAGGATCGGGCGGGCTCATGTTGCCTTCCGTGCATACATCAACTGGCAAAGAAAGACCGGTGCGCCGATCAAGGTGGTGATCAGACCGAACGGCAGATCCTGCGGTGCCAGCAGGGTGCGTCCGAGCAGGTCGGCCAGTCCGCACAGAATGGCCCCCAGCGACATGGCCAGCACCAGCCGCGGCCGATGCCGGCCAGCCCCCAGCCGGCGCGCCATGTGCGGCGCGACCAGTCCGACAAAACCCGCCGGGCCGGCGCAGGCGACGACCAGTCCGGCCAGCACGCAGGCGATGCCGAGCAGTCGCAGGCGGACCGATGAGACCGCCAGGCCAAGGCTGGTTGCGGTTTCGTCTCCGAGCTCCAGCAGGTCGAGTGCTCTCGCCTGGCGGTAGGCCAGCGGCAGCAGCGTCACGCAACCAGCGAGCAGCAGGCCGGCTTCGGCCCAGCCTCGACCATAGCTGCTGCCCACCAGCCAGGTCACGGCCTGGGCCGGTTGCAACTTCGACTGGGCAACAATCAGGGTGCCGAATGCGCTGCACAGGGTGGCCAGTGCCATGCCGCCGAGCGCCAGCTGCATCGGCGCCCATTGTTGTTTGCGGGTGACCCACAACAGGATGCTGAGCAGGCTGCCGACCCCGATCAGGGAAAAGGGCAGGCGGACATGCCATGCCGGATCCGGAAACCAGACCAGCGACAGCAATATCGCCAGTGCCGCACCCTGGCTCAGCCCGAGCAGTTCGGGACCGGCCAGCGGGTTGCGTACCACGCCCTGCAGCAGCACGCCGCTGGCTGCCAGCAGTGTCCCGGCCAGCATGGCTACGCCAACGCGCGGTCCGCGCAGATCGAACAACAGCCCGGCAAGGCTGGATGGGTTTCGCCAGCCGTCGAGCAACTGGTCCGGCGTCAGTTGCAGACCCAGCAGGGCAACCGGCGGCAGGATGGCCAGCGTAAGGAAGGATGCATGCGGAAACGGAGGGCGACTGTCCGGGAATCGTGTCGGCACGGGCAGTCCGGCGGACGCCTGCTTGCCGATCAGCCACAGCAGTAATGGCGTCCCGGCCACTGCCGTGGCGACGCCCAGCGGCAGCAGGCTGCGGCTGGTATCGCCGAGCCAGTCAGCGAGCGGATCTGCAAATGCAAGCAGTAGTGCCCCGGTCAGTCCGGCACCCGGCAGCAGCCGGGCCGGCTGGCTGATCCCGGCCAGGCGCAGCAGATTGGGCGCGAGCAGCCCGACCAGCCCCAGTGGTCCCGCCAGGGTCATGGCCACGGCTGAAAGTAGCGAGGCAATCAGCAACAGCCGGCGGCGGAGGCGATCGACGTTCAGCCCCACGCTGGCGGCACTGTCATCCCCGAGCGCCAGTAGTTGCAACTGGTTGCGGTTGCGCCAGGCCATGGCGGTGGCCAGCATGAACCAGGGCAGACCACCGGTCACACCCGTCCAGCCGGACTGAAACAGCGAGCCCGCACTCCACAGTGCAACCCCCGCCACGTGCTGATCGAACAGTACCAGTATCAGGCTGACCATGGCCGACAGCAGCAGTGACACCACGCTGCCGGCCAGTACGAGCGTCAGCGGATGGGCACGCCAGCCGCCAGCGATGACGAAGCAGAACAGCACGGCGAGCAGCGCACCGGCAAAAACCGTCGGTACGGTTGCCAGCGCCAGACTTGCGGGCAGCAGCACGGTGGCGATCAACCCCAGCTGGGCGCCTGCTGTGACGCCCAGCACGCCGGGGGATGCCAGGAAATTGCGAGAGAGTGCCTGAAGCAGACAACCCGCCATGCCCAGCGCTGCGCCCGCCATCAGCGTTGCCGCGACACGGGGGAGACGCAACTGACTGAAGGCGATCCACAGGGTGTCTCCGTCGACATGGCCGTTCAGCCAGGTCTGCAGCGTGATGCGGCCAGATGGCAGCGGTCCGGTCAGACTCAAGCCGATTGCGACCAGAAGGCCGCCCAGCAGCCATGTGAACGGATGGCTGCAACGAGTGCTCAGGGGACGCATGGTGGCTGTTCCGCCGGTGTGCTCATGCGCGGCAGGCAGACGGGCTGGCCGTCGATCAGGCCGGCGCACATGTCCACACCAAATACGGATGACAGCACTGCCGGTACGGCGAGGGTGGCCGGTGGACCCTCGGCATGCACGCGGCCATCGCGCATGAGCACCATGTGCTCGGAGAAGGCCGCAGCCTGATTCAGATCATGCAGCACCCAGAGTACGGTCAGACCGTGCTCGCGACTGAGCGCACGCATCCGCTGCAGGATTTCCATCTGGTGATGAACATCGAGAAAGGTCGTGGGCTCGTCGAGCAACAGCGTATGGCTTCCCTGTGCGAGCGCCATGGCGATCCGGGCGAGCTGGCGCTGCCCTCCCGACAGCCGTGACAGCGGCTGGTCACGCAGTGCAGTCAGGCCGCTGGCACTGATGGCCCACGAGATCCAGCGCTGGTTGCCGTCGCTGATCCTTTCCGTCAGCCCGGTATGGACGAACCGGCCGCAGGCAACCAGTTCGGCAACGGTCATGCTGGTGGGCAGCAGAGGAGATTGCCCCAGTATTGCCAGATGCCGTGCTCGTTCCTGTGCCGTCATCGCAGAAAGGAGCCGGTCGCCGAGCCAGACGCTGCCGGCCTGCGGCCTGATCAGGCCGGCCAGCGCCCTGAGCAACGTGCTCTTGCCACAACCGTTTGGGCCGCACAGCGCGCTGACCCGAGCATCGGGGAAAGCCAAGTCAATCTCCGACAGCACCTGCTTGCCAGCCAATGCCACGCTGAGTCGGGAGGCCCGGAGGGAACCGGGGATGGTGTTCATGTGTGGTCCTGCCCACGCTGGCTCCACGAGCCGGGAGCGGCCTCGCTGGCCCACTCGATGGGAAAGGGGGGGGCTGCCGTTGCATACCGCTCTTCACCGAGAATGGCATTGGCGATGATTGCACCGCGCCAGGCTGCCAGGCTCAGTTGTGGATCCGCGATGCCGTGGCTGTGAAGCCCGCCGTTCTGCACGAAAATATGGTGGTCAGCCGGCCCGTCCCAGGGCACCGAGAAATCATGACGCAGCGGCAAATGCCCTTGCTGATCGATATTCAGCCGGCCCCGCAATGGTTCGATGCAGGCGGGCAGCCGGGTCAGATAACCTGTGGCCAGAACCACTACATCAGCGTCGACGTGATGGATCCGGTCATCAAAGCCATTATGGGCAGCCAGTATCCAGCCGCCAGCGGGGAGGCATTCCATTGCCCTTACGTCCCGGTGTGGAAGGATGCGCAGCCTTTGTTCCCGGCCCTCCTGCAAGCTGCTCAGATAGAGTGTCTGGTAAATCTGCCTGAGCGTTTCGTGTGAAATGCCATTACCAGTCAATGTTTGCTGCCTGATCAGCGCGGGCTTGCATGCCATTGGCAACGAATGGAACGCGTTGACATAGCTGGGGGTGAAGAATTCGTTACTGAACGGTGCCTCGTCGAGTGCCTCCAGCGTGTGCCGCCGTGACAGCCAGCAGATCGATTGTGTCCGGCCACGTCGACCAGACATCAGGTCAAGCACGACCTCGGCACCACTTTGTCCTCCGCCGACAACCGCAATGCGCAGGCCTGTCGCGTCGGGAACCCGCGCCAGATAGTGATGGGAATGCAGGCAGCGCGGGTGTTCATGCCGACGGGCCCAGTCGGGAATGTTGGGCGTAAGTCCGGTGGCGACAACCAAATGTCGGGCATGTTCGCACTTCCCGTCGAATTGCAAGCGGAAACCGTTTTCGCTCCACCTGATTTCTTGCACTTCGTGCTTGAAATGCAGGTTAGGCAGTTTTTCTGCCACCCACTGCAGGTAATCGGCAAACTCATATCGTCGGACATGGGTAAAGCCGGCATGAATGAAGCGATGAAAGCGGTGTTTGGCTACCAGATAGGCAATAAAAGAATATGCGCTAGTAGGGTCTGCAGACAAAACCAGATCTTTGAGAAAAGAGGTCTGCATCGCGGCATCGTCGACCATCATGCCCGGATGCCAGTCAAATTGTTCGCGCCGGTCAAAGAAGGCGCTGCGGATTCTTCCGTGTGGGGCCAGCAAGGCGGCAACACTGAGGTTGAAAGGGCCCGCACCGATACCCGCGACATCAAAGTGAATGGACATGACGATTCCTGAATTCGAGAATGAAATAGAGGGCGAGTGGCTATTTCCCGGATGGCGCTCCGAATATCAGGGGGTTATCCAGCAAGGGGCCCGGTGAATGAACGGGGCGCTGGGCCATATCGCCATAGCCATGGGAAAAGCGGGCCCGATTCAGCGACAGGAGAGGCATTTTGTGACTGAATAATCCCAACCTGGTAAAACGTGGTGCAAGTGTCGGATGGCTGTCCTGATAGATCTGCAAACGTTTGGCAAGTAGTCGATAGAAGGCGTCTTCACTGAATACGCCTTCAATTTCCAGTTGTGGCGCCATGAAACGGAACACACTGGCGAACAGTCCGGTCCACAGGTGATGTATCAGGAAGTGGGGAGGCAAGGCTGGCAACGCATCCCATGCCTGCACTGGCAAGCCGGGATGGCTGGTCCAGTCCTCATCAGTGCGAAACAGATCTCCTTGATAATCCTTGAGCAGGATGCCGACCGGAAGTTCATCCCGGAAACGCAGCATGAGGTTCTGACCGTGAGCGATGAAGCCCAGACCGTAGCGTGCCTGCAAGTGATACAGCGGAACGACTGCCCGGTCGAACAGGAACGTCAGCCAGCGTGTTGCACCGGTACCCGACATATGGATCAGTTCAGCGGCAAGTGAGTGGCCGCTGTCATCCTTCTGCTGAAGGACCGAGGCCATCACGATGCGTTCGCCAGTACCCAGGTGCGAATGCGCGCTTTCGCGCCAGACTGCGCCGAGCATCTCGTCGAACTGATAGGGAGTGCCCGGAAGTGTGTGGTAGACAGGGTGGGGGATGAAGGCAGTAGCTGCTTCTTTCAGTGCTGTTGCGTTGCAATCTGCCAACAGGGGATCGCTGGTCAGCAGCTGTTGCAGCCAGATTGACTGCATGGGGGAGTGGGACAGATGTCGAGCTGACAGGCCTCGATATGCCGAGGTCGTGAGCAGGCTAAGCGACAGCTTCAGGTCTGGTCGGGCCGGGCGATCGATATTGCTGAGCGTGCGCAATGACGGCTGGGGAACATAGCAGTCTCCTGCCTCGCCTAGTGGAAACATGGCACCTGCGGCAATTGGCCCTGCAAACTGCCGGGTAATCATGGCCTCCCATTGCCAGGGATGGACGGGCATCGTCCAGTATTCAGAAGAGGGGAGCAGCCCAGACAACCGGTTATGCTCGGCCTCATTGCAACTGGCCTCCAGCAGACGACTGGCAGTCCAGCCTGGTGCATATACGGGTTCAGCCAGTGAGTGATGAACGGCGAGCCAGTGCAGGCGAAAAGCAGGGGCATGTTCGGGCGCATAGCGCTGATTGTCGATAAAGCTCCAGCCAATACGGCCTTTTGACGGGATTGCTTTCGGGTGCCCATCAAGCAGGCTGTGCAAGTGGTGAGATGGCAAAGCCAGCCAGTCGCGAGCGCACAGTCCGCGCCGGGCCGCCAGCATCTGGGTATCTGCGGCCAGTGTGTTGAGTGTTTCGCTCAGGTAATTGGCCAGTGTCGCCGGGTTTTTCACCCGTCCTTCCAGCACGCGGTGCAGTACAGTCATTGCATCTGTTGCCGGGCTGCCATCTGCAATATGGATGACACTGCCGGGATGGATCACGGGGTGCTGCCAGCGATTCAAGCGACCTTGCCAGCAGTAACCCCCTGTCGGAACAGACACTGAAAAACGACTGCCGTTTTCCGATTGGCTAGCGGTGATTAGCCCCTCATAACACAGTTCGGCCAAGGCCTTTTCAATCAGATTGACATTGGCCTGCCGCCAGAGATCCGGATCGTGCAGGCCGAGCAGGCCCAGCTCATTGCCCCGGCTGGCCCTCATTCCTCACCCCACGGACCATGCTGTTCGAAGAATACTTCCCGCTCAAGCATCAGCAGCGCCGCGCGCTTATGAGGAAAGTCAAACTCCTTTAGCTTGGCAAATCCCTGATTCTGCAGATGAGAGATAAACCGGACATTATCGATATGTGGCTCTCCCACCAGCCTTTGCGTGCGAGAGTCGTCCAGAAACACGTAATGACTGACCGCTCGCATCCAGGCGATGGTTTTTCCTTTGCTGGCATGACGGCTATTGCCAACTAATAGATGGCAACCACGGTCAAAATCCTGCGCTGCATAGAAGGGGGCCAGTCGGTCCTCTTTTGCCCAGTAGACCTCAAAATAGGCAAAAGGCTCTCCATCGAACTCGCCCATCAGTGGAAGAACACCCGCGTCGTCGATCTGTGCCTGCAGATAAGCTGCATGTGCTTCACGCTTTCCTGCCAGTGTCCAGAAGCGATGTACCCGATCCATATTCATCCAGGCATGGAATAGCGGTAGATCCCGGCGGATATTGGCAACCCGGAGCGTGAACGTGCATCCCTGTCGGGGCAGATAGCGTTGGTAGACCACACCTTGTGGCTGTGGTGCGCGACGTGGATGGCGCCTGCCATGGCTCATGACGTATTCAGTGGCAACTCCGGACACCCCTGGGGTGGGGAGCCACAACTGTGGCTGTTGCCAGAATACCGCCCGGCTGCAGCCAAGCCGCCAGCCATTTGCCGTGGCAATGCGCCTCCCCATTATTCCCATCCTCACCAGCGTCACGGCGAACTCGTCCGTGCAGCCGGTATCGAGCATGACATCGCGCAACGATGGCTGATGGCAAAACAGTTCGGCCAATAGCGGCATCAAGGCCAGCGGGGGCGTTTCGGGATGCAGCGGGCCAGTCAGCAGAATACTGTTGGCTGCGGGTCGGCTTAACTGCAGGGTGGCCATTGTCACACTGCCGACCTGCAGCGTAACAAGGCTGTCCTGAATCGTGCTTGCTGCCAGTCTCTGGTCTGGCAGACACAGCGAGAAGGCGCTCAATGATGACTCTCCGGGTTCGCTGCGGCAGCAATTGGATTGCGCAGCGGCACGTACGAACGGAACGAGTCCTCCGGATTTGCCGTTTCGTCCAGACCACGGAGGCTGAGCATGAAGTTGCCTTTGCTCATCAGCATGGGAGAGTCGAGCAGGTAGTCGATGAAGTGCGGAAATCTGGGAGAGGTGCGTCGCAGCGCCAGCAGAGAGTGTCGCAGACGTTCAGCAAGCCGCATTTCGTCTACCAGGCCATCGGCCCCCAGCGTGGCAATCAAACTCAGTACATTGTTGACGATCAGGTAATAGCCCAGCAGATGATTGGCCATGGTTTCATTGAAAGCCAGTGTGCTGGCGCTCCTGATCCCGGGAATCTGTCCGGTGAGTTCAGCGATGGTTTCCGGATGAAATGCGGCGCCCTGCCCATCACGGAGCCAGATGCCGGCAGGCCAGCCTGACTTCAGTGTCAGCACGGTGTTCTGCTGGTGAGCGCTGAATAGAAAACCGTAGTCAGCCTGGGCAATCAACAGCGGTTTGAGTGCAACGGAAAGGAAGCAGTCAAACCATTCCATGGCAAGTAGGGTGAGGGGGCGCTGCTCTTGCGCGGCAAGGTCAACGATCAGGCGGCTGACCATTGATGCCGTACCGTTTGCCCCTTCCTGGTACAAGGTGGCCATGACGTAGGACGTGCAGTCGGGCGGAAATGGGTTGTCACGGAAAATGACAAAACTTTCTGCCAGGGGATGACCGTCCAGCGTTGTCAGCGCCAGTGCACCATGCTCATGCAGGATGCCGAGCGTCGGGCAGCGATGGCGCAATGCCTTCCCCTGCTTGCTCGAGAAGATATCGCGGACCAGCTGGCCGCGCATGACCTCATCCATCCGCAGCACGCGTCTGGAATTGGCAATGCGTACTGACAGTGAAAATTTCAGCATGGCCGGTGCATGTGGCGAATACAGGGTTCGCAAGGAAGATGTCGGAAACCAGTCTGTACCGGCTTCTCCCAGATCAATCAGGGCGTCGCGGCTGCGCCAGTGATGATAGGCAGGGGCCCGGCGCAGCACGCCAGCCTGCCAGGGATGGACCGGCAGCCATTGCCAGCCCTCGCTGTGCGGGTAGCGGGTCATCATGGTGGATAGTCCCGGATCGCTGGTGATCAGTGCATCGGGAAGGAAGGATGAGCCGGGCCTTGCTTGCCACAGCGCCCCGGCCTGCACGGCAAACCAGACCAGAGGAGTGTGCCCACCGAAATCCGGGCTGTAGCGAATGTGGTCTTCACGGGTGAATTCGTCCCGGCTCTTGGGGGTTGGGTGAACTGCATGGCCATAAACCAGCCCTTGCTCTGCGGCGAGGAAACCTGCATCAGGCCAGCTTGGGGCCTGGTGGTCCGCGTCTGCATCAAGCAGTGTGGCTGCGCTGTCCAGCACACGGAGAAGGAAGCGCCGGCGTGTGCTGTCATCAATGTCCGGTGCCAGCGCTGGTTCACCTGCGAGCAGGGAGACCGTCTGGGCAAAATCAATAGCGAAAGCGGGACCGCCAGCCGGAACAAAGTGAACAGTGCCGTCAAAACGATGCCGGCCCGACAGGGAGAAATATTGCAATGGCACCTGCAGCACTCCCTCTGGACGGGTCAGCGGCAGGCAGAGCGTTCCGTCCTGACCGGACAGGTTGCTGTTCTCGGCCGGCAGGCGTTTTGCAGGAGACCATTC
Source organism: Microvirgula curvata (assembly GCF_054781615.1). NCBI lineage: Bacteria > Pseudomonadati > Pseudomonadota > Betaproteobacteria > Neisseriales > Aquaspirillaceae > Microvirgula > Microvirgula curvata. The sequence goes on from NZ_BAAGUB010000015.1 coordinate 35,446, forward strand.
ACGCCACAGTGCGTTCATGAATGCAGACAGTGAGGCGCGCTCGCTGAGGACTGGGCGGGTGTTCATGGTGGGGTTCCAGGAATAGGTACGGTGCGTACCATCAAGCTAAATGACAATGATTCCTGTTTGCAAATCCGGGTGATGTTGCAAAGAATGTCCGGCGGTGGCTGTGCCGATCTGACTGGGGGAGAGCATGGAACAGGGGAAGTGCGCACCTGGGCAGAAGGCTGGCGGGGGGCGTGAATGGACGCAACTGATATTGGCTGCTGCTGGCATGGTGATGGGGATTGGGCAGACAGCATTGCTGACCACTTTGCCGTTACTGATGCAGCGAACCGGTCTGGCACTTGAGTTCATCACCATGATTCTGGCTTCTGGCTCGCTGGCATTTCTGGCAGGGGCGCCGTGCTGGGGCCTCCTCTCTCGCCGTTTGGGACCGCGCTGCATCGTTGCAGTGGCCCTGGCAGGGTTCGGGCTCAGTCACATGCTGCTGTTCTGGCAACTCGGGCAGGGTAGTGACTGGGAAGGGCAGGGCAAAACACTGCTGGCTGGTCGGTTCCTTTACGGACTGACGGTGTCAGGGCTGGTGCCGACCTGCCAGGCTTGGCTGCTCGCAGGCGCATGCCAGCGGCAGCAGCGAGCTGTGCTGTCCCGGTTTTCTGCTGCACTGGCGCTGGGCCGGTCGTTGGGACCGGCACTGGTGGCAGGGAGCCTGTGGTTAAGCCCGTCGGGCCCCTTTTTGCTGGTAGCGCTGTCAGCCTGGCCGGTTCTGCTGATGCTGCCGCTGGCGGTACCCTGCCATGCAGAATCGGGATGCGCCGGCTGGCCTGACTGGCACCTGCAGGCGCTGCTTGGCTGGCCGGTACTGACTCTGGTTATCGTGACCGCATTTGGCCTGATGCAGTACGCGCTGGGCCCCTGGCTGATGCTCTGCATGAAACTCGATGCGGCGACGGCATCCTCACAGCTGGGCTGGATGCTGAGCGCTGGCACGCTGGTGGTGGCTGCACTGCAGATCGGGGTGGTTCCTTACTGCAAACCGGGGCGCAGCCTGCTGCGGGCCGGAAGTGTGGGGCTGGTTCTGGCAGGCATGCTGCTGGCGCAGGCAACGACAACACTGACTGCAATGGGAGGGGTTGTGGCTCTGGGCGTGGCTGCTGCGCTGCTTGGACCTGACTGCACGGCACGTGCCCTGCAGGCTGCAGGCAAATCGGGTCAGGCTTGGATGGCTGGCATGGTGGCTACGGTGCACACCACCGGACTTGCCCTGGGGGCTGTGCTGGCAGGCTGGACGCTTGGTCTGTCCCCTTCGGCACCGTTCTGGCTGGCTGCCTTCCTTGGGCTTGGTGTGGTTCTGGCGTCATTAATGGCACGGGTACCGGGGGAGGCGCTTCGCTGATGCCAGGACGCCGTCTGCTTGCCGCATGCCGTGCCCATGCCGTTTGCCGCCGGGCAGGGGAAAGCTGTGAAATTCCAATCCGTACAGGGATACAGCCATGCCCATTTATTCCCACTATGTTCGTTTATGCCCTGTCTCTGCCGCATTGCTGCTGGCACTGGGCAGTCCTTGCGTCCAGGCTGGCGGTTCGGCCCTGGACACGGTTGTGGTGACCGGCGCCCGGGTGCCGACCCGGATCAGCGAGCTGCCCCGCAGCACCTGGGTGGTGGATGCTGACGAGATTGCCCTGCAGGCGCGTGCCGGCGTGCCGCTCAAGGTGCTGCTGGGCCAGTTGGTTCCGAGCCTCGATGTTGGCCCGCAAGGGCGCAGCAACTATGGCCAGAACCTGCGGGGACGCTCGATGCAGGTGATGATCGACGGGGTGTCGCTGAACAGTTCTCGCGCGGTCAGCAGGCAGTTCGATTCGATCGATCCGTACCAGATCGACCGCATCGAAGTGCTGTCGGGCGCGACCGCCCTCTACGGTGGCGGGGCGTCCGGTGGTGTCGTCAATATCGTGACCCGGCGGGGCTCCGAGGGGCTGCACTTCAATACCGAACTCGGGTTGCGCTCCGGTTTTGAAACCGGCAGCGATCATGACTGGCGCGCCGGGCAGTCGGTCTCCGCCGGCAATGACCGGGTGACCGGTCGACTTGGGGTGGCCTATCGTCACAATGGCGCGGCTTATGACGCGGCAGGCCGTCAGGTCACGCCCGATATCACCCAGACTGATCTGCAGTACAACCGCCAGCTCGACATCCTCGGCAACCTGGACTTCAGGCTGCCCGCCGGGCAGCGGCTGAAGCTGACGACGCAGTACTACGATTCAGGTTTTCACGGCGACAAGGCGCTCTATCTCGGACCGAATCTCGCGGGCGCATTGCGCGGGCGGACGGAATGGCTGGCGGTCCGGGATGGCTTCCAGTCGGACGTGGTGCCGCGCTCGACGCGCGCGATGGCGATGTTCGACTATGTGCTGCCACAGGTGCCAGGGGGACAGGATTTGTATCTGCAGGGGTCGTGGCGCAGTGAAAAACTGGATTTCTATCCGTTTCCTGGTGTTATCACCGGCATGACGGTGAGGCCGCCACGCGTGCCGTACTACAGTACATCGCGTCAGCGCACCGGCACCCGGGCGCTGAAGGTGGCACTGGTCAAGTCGCTTGGCGCGGCCAGGTTCACTTACGGGATCGATCTTGACCGCGAGAAGTTCCGGGCGCGGCAGGTGCTGTTCGATGCACGGCGGGGAATGGCGTCGGGGGGGCTCGTGTTCCGGCGCATGGCTGAAGTCGGGCGCTACCCCGGGTTCCGGGTGGAAGGCCGCTCGCTGTTTATCCAGTCCGACTGGCAACCGGCTGAAAGCTGGGGTCTGAGCGCAGGGCTGCGGCATCAACGCATGGCGATCAGCGTGGATGACTTTGTCGATACCCGCCAGCAGGTACTGATGGCCAATCGCATCGGCACGTCGTCTGATGCGATTCCCGGGGGGAGGAACCACTATGCGGTCACCTTGCCGAATGCCGGCGTGGTGTACCGCTTCAATGCCGCCAATCAGTACTACGTGAATTATGCGGAGGGTTTCGAGCTGCCCGACCCGGCCAAATACTATGGGCAGGGCGACTATGCGCTATCCGGCGGACATCGCGGGCACTGGGCACTGAAGAGGGGCGTCAGTGTGACGGGTTCGCCGCTTGCGGGCATCAAGACCCGGCAGCTGGAAGCGGGCTGGCGAGGGCGCGTCGGCAAGCTGTCGGGCCAGATCGCCGCCTTCCATGCCTGGTCCGACCGGAGCATCGAATTCCAGAAATCGACGCTGGCCATCCGTGTGCTGGATCAGGGCACCCGGAATCATGGCCTGGAAGGGCGTCTCGATTATCTGCTGAATGCCCACTGGACCGTGGGCGGGACGGCCCTCGGTATTCAGTCCCGGGAACAGCAGGGTGGCCGCTGGCAAAAACAGTCCGTGACCACTGCCAGCCCGTCCAAGACCACGCTGCACGTGCACTGGCAGGACGGGCCACTGCAACTGCGCCTGCAGGGCGTGCGGAGTTTCCCGTTGCGCGATGCCGGGAGGCAGACGCTGGAGGGGTTCACGCTGGCCGATCTGCTTGGCAGCTACAAGCTGCCACGAGGCACGCTGAACTTCGGCGTGCAGAACCTGTTCGATCGCCAGTATCCGACGCTGTGGAGTCAGCGTGCCCGGCTCTTTTATGACCGGATGGTGGCCCCGGAGGTCGTCGACTTTCAGGGGCGTGGACGGACGTTCAGCCTGGCGTATGGCATTGACTACTGAGTGAGAAGAGGCCGCAGGCCCGCTCCGGTGGCGGGCCGTCCGTGCTCGTCACCCGGCAATCCCGCACAGCCGACGCACGGTGGCCCGGGCCATGATCGGGACAATCAGGCGGTGGAAGGGCCTGACCAGTGCGAAGTAGCAGACGCCGACGGCATTGTGGGTTTTCACCCAGCTGGACATGGCCAGCTGCGGGCCGGCCGGCCCGTGCAGCAGTTGCAGCGAGGTGCGGAAATCCAGATGACTGTCGTTTTCCCCCAGCACCACTTCCTGCTCGTCGAGTGCCAGGATGCGGAAAATGCCGATGCGCTGGCCGACCCGGAACGGCGTCGGGACAGGGCCGGGCGCCGCGCGGGCGGTTTTCAGTCCGAGCGGGGTGACCAGCCGGTTGCGCAGCGCCATCAGGGCGAGCAGCCAGGCGGGAGAACTGCCGAAAAAGGCAAGCAGCGCCTGCTCGATATTGACCGTGGCCGGCAGGGCTTCAATGCAGCAGTCCTGATAGGCGCCGGCCGGCAGGTCGTGGTGCAGCAGGGAGGTGAGCGGAATGTGGTCCAGCATGGCAGGTTCCGGGCAGTGAAGACCCGCCCATTCTGCTGCCGGCCGGCAGGCCGGTCTTGTAGCGAAACGACAGCGGCTCAATAGCCCGATGGACCAAACAGCTGGCCCATCCGGGTGGAGGCGATCCGGTACGGCCAGAACGCCGGATCGTCGCGGGCAAGGCCGGCCGCCAGCTGGCCGGGGGTATGGCCGGTAAAGCGCTGCAGGTCGTGGTGCAGGTGGGACTGGTCGAAATAGCCGGCTTCGGCCGCCAGTCCGGCCCAGGAGTCGATGCGGCGTTGTCCGCAGATGCAGGCGGCAATCAGCCGGCTGCAGCGCAGTTGCTGGCGGAAGCTGCGCAGCGACTGGCCATAGCTGGCAAGAAAACGGCGTTCGAACTGGCGCTGGCTGATGCCGAAGCGGTCGGCCAGTTCGCCGGGGGCCGTGGCGAGCAGATCAATCGGCAGGTGCAGGTCCGCATCGAGTCCGGCCCGGCGCCGGCGCAGGCTGAACAGCAGGCGAAAGAACGCGGCGACCTGCTGTGACGGGTCGCAGGTCGCGGCCAGCGCGGTTTCGCAGCGTGCCAGCTCGCCGAGATCCTCACCCCGCAGCAGGGTGTCCAGCGGGCTCCGGCAGTCGACGATGGTCGCCGCCGGCATGTCGATCAGTCGCCGCAACTGCCCCGGCTTCACCGACAGGGTCAGGATGCGGGTGCCGGGCGCGGCCCATGCCTGGCGGGGGCCCTGGGTGCCGCCGCACAGATTGAGCCGGGCCATCTGCTGCTGCCTGTTCGCATGCAGAAAGCGGATGCCACCGTCCAGCACCAGCAGGAAGATCGGCTGCAGGCCGGCCGGCAGCAGGTACGGTCCGCCGGGAAGGTTCTTGATCAGCCCGTGGCAGACGCAGTCCGCCAGCGCGGGGGGCGGCTGGAACAGCCACTCGGACTGCGGGTGAAGGGCGTCTCCGGGGGAGATCATGGTGTCCATGGTGCAGGTCGGGGCGTTGGTTTCCACTGTCATAGTGTAAACAAGCCTGCCGCCTTGCGTGGCGTTCGCTCAGTCGAGCGGACGGGTCACTGACACCGCACCGCGGATCATGCCTTCCAGATAACCGGTGGCCTTGTCATGCGGGTAGTCGCGTGCCAGCGCCTGGCTGACATCGGCCGGGATCTGCTCGCGGCTGCCGTGACAGCTCAGGCACAGTGTCTGGACCGGAATCGCCTTCAGGTAGCGCTGTACCTTGCCGGTCGGCATGCCGACGATGGCGGTTTGCTGCAGCGTGGCCGGCGCCACGCCAGCCCTGGCCCGGGTGTCAAAGTCGAGCAGTTGCCGTTGTTCCCATTCGTCCGCCATGCCCAGCATCGGGTTGCGCGGCTTGAGGCTGACCCGGGTGACTTTCCAGCCGGTTTCGCGCGAGATCTCGCCGGCCAGCTTCGGTGCCAGATCGCGGCACACACTGATGGCCGACACCGGACCGCGCGTGCTCATTTCCTGTTTCAGCGCCGTGCCAAGACGGGTCAGCAGCAGGTTGGCGGCATCTTGCGGGGTGGCGACGGCCGGGGCATCGGTTGCCCAGGCCGGCAGGCAGATCAGCGCACAGCAGGCCAGCAGGGAGAAACGGTTCATGGCAGTTCTTTCATTATACAAATTAATATAATGACAAGCGTATCGAATATGACGAATGCTGGCAAGCGCCATGACTGGCAGGCAGTCAGCCGACGGCGCGGCGTCCCACCAGCATTCGCCCTTTCATCTGGCTGATCGCCAGTGCGGACAGGACCAGCGCCATGGAGATCCAGCCCGTGGTGCCGGGGTGCTGGCCGGCGATCAGCATGGAACCGGCAATGCCGAAGACCGGGATCAGCAGTGACAGTGGTGCGACGCGTGATACCGGATATTCGCGCAGCAGCAGATTCCAGCCCCAGTAGCAGAAATGCGTGGCCGCGTAGACCTGGAACAGCAGCGAAAACACCGCGGCCCGGTCCAGCTGCGCGGCCAGCCGGACATAGGGTGCCGCACCGTGCGTCAGCCAGCCCAGCAGAAACAGCGGAAGCGGGGCGAACAGGCTGGCCCAGACCACAAAGGCGAACACCTCGCGAACCCGGGACAGCTTGATGATCACATTGCCGATGCTCCAGGCCAGGGCGCTGACCAGCACCAGTGCCAGGCCGAGCCGGGTGTCACCGGCCGGGCTGGAAACGAGAATGCCGAGCAGTCCGGCCACTGCCAGCAGCAGGCCGGCGACCTGCGGCAGACTCAGGCTTTCGCGAAACAGCAAGACCCCCCAGCCCAGCGTGAAGAACGCGCTGAACTGGATCAGCAGCGCGGCGCTGCCCGGCGGAACGCCAAGTTCGATACCCAGATTGATCAGTGCCCACATGGCCACGCCGAAGATCAGCCCGTAGCCAGCCAGCCAGTGCAGGCCAACCTGCGGCCGCCGGATGAAAAATACCCACGGCAGGGCCGAGAGGGTGAAGCGGATGGCGGTCAGCAGCAGCGGGTCGATGGCAGCCAGGCCAAGTTTGGTAATCGGGAAATTGAATCCCCAGACTGCGGTGACCAGAACGGCCAGGAACAGGTGTCTTGTCTGCATGGCAGGGTTTTCCGTAAGCATGGTGCCGGGCGGGAGTCGCATCGGCATGGCTGGCACTATGCCGTTCCCGGATCTGGCCCGCTTGCAATGAAGGGTCAATGATGAGTAGATTCGGGCCATGGAAAATCCTGCCGCCGATCCGTACCCGCTGTCGCCGCGCCATGTCGTGGTGACGGCGCGCGACTATCCGGATGGCGAGCTGTTCCCGGCGCATGCCCATCGGCGCGGTCAGTTTGCCTATGCCGATCGCGGGGTCATTTCCGTGCATACCGGGGCGGGCAACTGGGTGGTGCCACCGCAGCGGGCGATCTGGGTCCCTTCCGGCCTGACGCACTCGATGCGGATGCAGGGGCCGGTCACCCTGCTCAATACCTATGTCCGTGCCAGTGCGGCCCGCCGGCTGGGGTTGCCGGCCCACTGCCAGGTATTCGATGTGTCGCCGCTGTTGCGGCAACTGCTGCACAAGGCCGTCAGTGTGCCCGCACGCTATGCGGACGACAGCCGCGATGGCCACCTGATGGGCTTGCTGCTGTACGAGATCGCGGACATGCCGGCCCTGTCACTGAATGCGCCGCTGCCGGCCGAACCCCGGCTGGCGCGGGTGTGCCGTGACCTGCTGGCGCAGCCCTCGCTGGATGTCGGCATCGACGACATGGCGGCACGGGCAGGGATGAGCCGGCGCACCTTCACCCGGCTGTTTCGCCACTACACCGGCATCAGCTATCTGGAGTGGCGCCAGCAGGCCTGCCTGCTGGCGGCCGTCGTCCGCCTCGGTCACGGCGAGCCGGTAACCCGGGTCGCCATGGAGCTGGGCTACAGCAGCCCGAGCGCTTTCAGTACGGTATTCCGTCGCGTGCTGGGCGCGTCGCCCAGTCGCTATTTTTCCGGCGGATTGTGACGTGTCCGGCCGAGGCCGGATTCTGTTGCCATCATTTCGACTGTTGTCGTAATATCAACGGATGGAAAAACAAACTGCTGTCACCCTCTTCGAATCCCTGTCCTCCGGGGTGCGTCTGGACGTGTACCGCCTGCTGGTCCGCATGGGGACGGAAGGCATGGTCGCCGGGCAGATCGCCTGCGAACTTGATATCCCGCCCAGCAGCCTGTCGTTCCACCTGAAGGGCATGGTGTGGGCCGGTCTGCTGAGTGTCGAGCAGGAAGGCCGCTTCCAGCGCTACCGGGCCAATATTCCGCTCATGCTGGACCTGATCGCTTACCTGACCGCCGAGTGCTGTGCCGGTCAGCCCGGTGCCTGCGCCGGCATGCGCGCTGCCGTGCCGCAAATCGAACCGCTGCTGCCACCGCTTCCTCCTGCCTGCAAAGCGAAGTGAATCATGAATATCCTGTTTCTGTGCACCGGCAATTCATGCCGGTCGATTCTGGCCGAGGCCACGTTCAATGCCCTGGCGCCGGCCGGCCTTCGGGCGATGAGTGCCGGCAGCCGGCCCGCCGGCCATGTTCATCCGCGTTCACTGGCGCTGCTGCAGCGCAAGGGACTCATGCAGGAAGGGCTGTACAGCAAGTCGCAGGATGCCCTGCCGCTGGCGCCCGATGTCGTCATCACCGTCTGTGCCGGCGCCGCTGGCGAAGCCTGTCCCGTCTATCCGGGCCCGGTCGTGCGGGCGCACTGGGGGGTCGAGGACCCGGCCGGGGCGACCGGCAGTGATGACGAGATCGATGCGGCGTTCGAGTCGGCCTATCGCCTGCTGCGGGTCCGGATTGAAGCGCTGCTGGCTCTGCCGCTGGACGAAATGGTGCATGACCGTGCGGCGTTCGGCGCCGCGCTGGCACGCATCGGCGAACAGGGTCGCTGAGTTTTTCCTGATATTTCCATATTTGTTGGAGCATCAACATGAAAATTGCCATCTATGACCCGGCCATGTGCTGCAGCACCGGCGTATGCGGGATCGAAACCGATCAAACCCTGGTGCAGGTTTCAGCCGACCTGGACTGGCTCGGCAAGCAGCCTGGCGTTGAGGTTCAGCGCTTCAATCTGGCCCTGCAGCCAATGGCGTTTGCTGACAACGCCACGGTGAAGGGATTCCTTGAGCGGTCGGGCCAGGAAGCGCTGCCGCTGGTCCTGCTGGATGGCGAAGTGGTGCTGGCCGGCCGTTATCCGCGTCGGGCCGAACTGGCGCGCTGGGCCGGGGTCAGCCTGCTGCCGGTCAGTGACAGCGGCTGTTGCGGGTCCTGCTGCTGAACAGGATGCCAACCTTGATCCGGGAGCCATATTTCATGCATTTTCTCGACAACCCGCCACTGTTCCTGTTCTTTACCGGCAAAGGGGGCGTCGGCAAGACCTCGCTGGCGTGCGCCGCAGCGATCCGGCTGGCCGATGCCGGGCGCCGCGTGCTGCTGGTCAGCACCGATCCGGCCTCCAATGTCGGGCAGGTGTTCGGTCAGGCGATCGGCAGTCATGTCACGGCCATTCGCAGCGTGGGCGGCCTGTCGGCACTCGATGTCGACCCGCAAGCGGCGGCGGCTGCCTATCGCGCCCGCATCGTCGACCCGGTACGGGGTGTCCTGCCCGAGGCGGTTGTCGCCGGCATTGAAGAGCAGCTTTCCGGTGCCTGCACCACGGAAATCGCCGCATTCGACGAGTTCACCTCGCTGCTGACGGACACGCGCCTGCAATCCGGCTATGACCATATCGTGTTTGATACCGCGCCGACCGGGCACACCCTCCGCCTGCTGCAACTGCCTGGCGCCTGGAGCGGCTTCCTGGAACACAACCCGGACGGGGCATCCTGTCTCGGGCCGCTGGCCGGGCTGGAAAAACAGCGGGCCCGGTACCGGGACGCCGTAGCGGCGCTGGCCGACCGGCAGCGGACCCGGCTGGTGCTGGTGACGCGCGCCCAGGCCGCGGCGCTGAAGGAAGTGGCACGCACCCACGACGAACTGGATGCACTGGGCCTGAGCCGCCAGTTCCTGGTCATCAATGGCATCCTCGACCCTGACGAAGCGGTAGCGGACCCGCTGGCCATGGCCATTGTCCGTCGCGAGCAGGCCGCGCTGCAGGCGATGCCTGCGGCGCTGCAGTCCCTGCCGGTGGACCGGCTGGCGCTGAAGGCGTTCAATCTGGTCGGGCTGGATGCATTGCGCCAGCTGCTGGCGCCTTCGTTGCTGCCGGCCGGGAGCGAGCCGCCAGCGCTGGACGCGCTGCGGGCGCCGCCGCTGTCATCACTGATCGATGCGCTGGCCGGCGCCGGTCATGGCCTGATCATGCTGATGGGCAAGGGTGGGGTCGGCAAGACCACGATGGCTGCCGCCATTGCCGTGGCACTGGCAAGGCGGGGACGGGATGTGCACCTGTCCACTTCGGACCCTGCCGCCCATCTGACCGACACGCTGGCGGGCGAGCTGGCGCACCTGACGGTCAGCCGGATCGATCCGCAGGCGGAGACCGCACGCTATCGCCGGCATGTGCTGGAGACCCGGGGCCGGCTGCTGGATGACGCGGGCCGGGCCCTGCTGGAAGAGGACCTGCGTTCGCCATGCACGGAAGAGATCGCCGTGTTCCAGGCGTTCTCCCGCATTATCCGCGAGGCCGGCAAGCGCTTTGTGGTCATGGATACGGCCCCCACCGGACATACGCTGTTGCTGCTCGATGCCACTGGAGCCTATCACCGTGACATGGTGCGGCAGATGGGGGACAGCAAGCTGCACTTCACGACACCGATGATGCAGCTGCAGGATCCCGCGCAAACCCGGGTCATCATCACCACGCTGGCGGAAACCACGCCGGTGCTCGAAGCCGCCAGCCTGCAGGCGGACCTGCGCCGCGCGGGCATCGAGCCGTGGGCCTGGATCATCAACAACAGCCTGGCTTGCGCCTCGCCCCGTTCGCCGCTGCTGCGGCAGCGTGCGCACAATGAACGGGTCTGTATCGACGCGGTGGCCTCCCGGCATGCATCACGCTATGCCGTCGTGCCGCTGCAGGCCGACGAGCCGGTCGGCCTGCAGCGGCTGGCCGCGCTGGGTGACTGACCGGGACGCGGCGGCAGGCTTCGCGCCGCCGCCGTGCCTGCTTCACGAAAGGAAATCGCAGTCATGTCCGTTCAATGCGAAACGATCGCCCGGCACGAGGCGGGAACGCCGATGAGCGTGTTCGAGCGCTATCTGACGCTGTGGGTCGGGTTGTGCATCGTGGCCGGAGTGGCGGTCGGGCAGTGGCTGCCCGATGTGTTCCAGGCCATCGGCCGGATGGAGGTCGCCAGGGTCAACCTGCCGGTTGGCCTGCTGATCTGGGTGATGATCATCCCGATGCTGGTCAAGGTCGACTTCTCCGCACTGCACGAGGTGCGGCAGCATGTCCGCGGCATTGGTGTCACCCTGTTCGTGAACTGGCTGGTCAAGCCGTTCACGATGGCATTTCTGGGCTGGCTGTTCATCCGCCAGCTGTTCGCGCCGATGCTGCCCGCCGACCAGATCGACAGCTATGTCGCCGGTCTGATCCTGCTTGCCGCCGCACCATGCACGGCCATGGTCTTTGTCTGGAGCCGGCTGACCGGTGGCGACCCGCTGTTCACGCTGTCGCAGGTCGCGCTCAACGACGGCATCATGATCGTGGCGTTTGCGCCGCTGGTGGCTTTCCTGCTCGGTATCTCGGCGATCACGGTGCCGTGGGCCACGCTGCTCACGTCCGTCGTACTGTATATCGTGGTGCCGGTCATCCTGGCCCAGCTGTGGCGCCGGTCGCTGCTGGCCCGCGGACAGGCGGCTTTCGACCGGGCAATGGCAATGATCGGCCCGTGGTCGATGGCCGCACTGCTGCTGACGCTGGTGTTGCTGTTCGCGTTTCAGGGCGAGGCCATTCTCCGCCAGCCGCTGGTCATCGCCTTGCTGGCAGTACCGATCCTGATCCAGGTGTTCTTCAATTCGGCGCTGGCCTACTGGCTGAACCGGATGGTGGGTGAGCGGCACACGATCGCCTGCCCGTCGGCACTGATCGGTGCGTCGAACTTCTTCGAGCTGGCCGTGGCGGCCGCCATCAGCCTGTTCGGTTTTCACTCCGGTGCTGCGCTGGCGACTGTGGTCGGCGTGCTGATCGAAGTACCGGTGATGCTGGTGGTGGTTCGCATCGTCAATGCATCCCGGCCCTGGTACGAGCGCGGGCGCCGCTAGGGCAGGGGCTCTCGCGCCGGGGCTCAGGCCGCATTCGCCTGGTCCGGCTTCTGCAGGGCCAGAAAAGGCCTGCCCTGCAGTTCTTCGCCGCGGGCATCCAGTCCGAGGCGGCGGAGGGCTGCAAGCAGCGTTTCCTGCTGCGCGTGGTGATCGGCCGGGAGGGGAAACAGCATGTGGCCGCCCGCCTTCAGCGCGTCGTGGCAGGCCGCCAGCAGCGGGAGCAGCGCCTCTTCGCCAGTGCCCTCGCCATGATCGGCAGACGGCTGGGCGAGGCCGAGAAAAGCCCGCACCGTCTGCCATGCCCGGCCTGGCGCTTCCGCCCTGAAACCGGGGGGATCGAACAGGCACAGGTCCACCTGGTTGCGGATGGCAAGGGCACCGACCGCCACGGCCTGATAGCCGAGATTCTTGCTGATGACCAGCTGGTAAGGTTCGAGCTGGAAGAAAAATTCCTCCGCATCGGCCCTGATCGCCGCGTACCGGTCTGTCAGGTCGCCGGTGTCGGCCGGGAAGGCGCAATGGTCAATATGACTGATGCAGTGCAGCAGGGCGAGAACCGACTCCGGGTGGTGATCGAACTGGCCGGACTGCTGGATCTGCACGATCGCCTGACGGGCCTCGTGGTCCGGGATTGCGGCCGGATACACGGCCAGCGCTTTGAAATAGCGGTAATTGGCCCTGATGGCTTCAATGAAAATGCGCGCCAGCGGATCGGAATCCACGGCGATGATTTCATGGCCGTGGATGGCGGCGCAAAGGGGCAGACCGGTCGAGCCGCAGAACGGGTCCAGTATCCGGCCATTGCCGGCGCCATATTGCCTGAATACCGCTTTCAGCCAGTCGTTGTCGTGTCCGGCAGCGGGGCACCATGCGATCTGCCGATAGCATTGCATCAGTCCGGCTTTTGCGTCTTGGGTCATGTGGCGCACCTGGAAAGGAACTGCGTTACGCACACCGGACGACTGTTGATGCCACTGTGAGCCCGGTCCTTGAAGCCTGGCGCAGCCATCCCACGGTCATGGAATCATAGTGAGTGATATCCGGCCATGCCAACTGCGCCGGATTGCCGCTTCGTCCGCCCCGCCCCGGCTGTGCCGGTGGCCTGGGCAGCCAGGATACGCTTTTCATTATACTTGTTTGTATAATCAAAACACATTTCTGACATGACAAGTTATTTCGCCATTCAGGGCGTTATCGGGTGCAAAAATCGTCAATCTACTGAAAAAATGCGTAAAAACTAGAAGTTGATTAGTCCGTTTTTTAATGACTAATAGTTAATCTTTTAAGATTAACCATGAAATACGGCTGTGTTGCCTGATGTATAACCACTAGGTCATTTCAATGCGCCCGTCATCGTGACAGGCCACATCAGGAGCGAAGCAATGCCGAACAGTCCGGATCGATACACGCAGCGGTCTCTGCAACTGGGCCTGGACCCGCATGCCCATACGGGCCATGCCCCCATCCTGGTTCCGGTTCGCGGCATCGAGCGCATGCGCGAGCTGGCCGCCATTCCCCGGCAGCCCGAGCTGGCGGAAAGCCCGCTGACGGCGGAAAAGATGCTCGCCGTCGAACCGGGCATGGCCCGCCAGGCGGTGGTGAACCATATCTTCGGCCGCAAGGCGCTGAGTGCCGACGCGCTTGCTGCCGCCGAGCAGCGCTTCCCCTTCATGCCCCTCCATGTGTACCAGTCCACGGACCGGGAGGTGACGGCAACCAACCCGCTGAGAATCACTAAGAATTCCTCCCTGACCAACTTCCGCACCGTCACCATCAAGGAGGGCGGTTTCATCGATATCTCGGTGGACTGCCATTTTGTCTGCGACACCCTGATCAAGATTCCCGGTGGTGACTCGCCGGCGACGCATGACCTGACCGTGCACGGTGTCGACGGCGACAACGGGGCGACACCGCCGACCCAGCCGCAGGCCAGCAACGGTCAGGACAGCAGCGGGGCTGCCTGCGACTGCTGCGGAGGATCGGTGGCGCACAATGCGGCGGTTGGCGGCGACGGGAAACCCGGCCTGAACGGTGCCAGCGGTTTCGACGGTACGGCGGGCAGAAACGGCCCGACGGTCTATGTCAGCATCGGCAAGCTGGTCGGTACGCTGACGGTCAGCGCACGCGGCGGCAATGGCGGCAGCGGGGGGCATGGTGCGGCCGGGCAGCAGGGGGGCAACGGGGGCAAGGGCGGTGATGGCACGACGTGCGGCGCATTCCAGCCGGATGGTGCCAATGGCGGTCCCGGCGGCAAGGGCGGTGACGGTGGTGCCTCGGGCAGCGGCAAGAATGCCGGGAACGGCGGCTTCCTCAGCATCAAGTATGTGCCGGATTCCAGCAGCAGCATGCTGATTGTCACCAATGGCGTCGGTGTGGGCGGGAACAAGGGCACACCGGGAGCCGGCGGTGCGGGCGGCAACGGCGGCGCAGGCGGCAGCCACGGCGGGGCGCAAGGCGCGCCGGGCGGCATCGGTTCGGTGGGATCCGATATCGGCATCAATGGCACCGATGGTCTGAAAGGACAGGTGCTTGTCAACGATGAGCCGGTGAACTGACACCGTGATTCGCCTGCCGGAAGCCGCTGATACCTGCTCCCGGCAGACTGCTGTTGAAGACGGGGATCGACACTCGCGGGCGGGGTTCATGCACCCGCTGTCCCGTTGTCACCCCCGTTCCCCGCAAGATTTGCCGAAAGCCCGCTCCATGCGCCTGATTCCGTCGTCACTGCTGTCGAGATTTGCCCGTGCCGGGCGCCGGACTGTCGGGACGCTGCTCCTGCTGCTGGTCGGGCTGCCGGCACAGGCTGGCCCCGACGCCGGCCAGACCGGGGCGCTGCGAGCCAATACCGAGGTCAGTGCGCTCGGTGCCAGTACCTATGAGCTGCCGATCCAGGTGCCGCCGGGTATCGTCGGCGTGGAACCGCTGCTGTCGCTGCAGTACAACAGCCAGCAGGGGGAGGGCATAGCCGGGCTGGGCATGAGCCTGACCGGGCTGTCCATCATTACCCGCTGTCCGGCCACGACGCCGCTGGACGGCTATGTCGGGAGCGTGAATTTCAACGACCGGGACCGGTTCTGTCTGGACGGCGCCCGGCTGATTGCCGTCAAGGGCCGCTATGGTCAGGACGGCTCCGAATACCGGACGGAAAGCGAGTCGTGGACGCGCGTGGTCGCCAGGGGCGTTTGCGGCAGCGGTCCCTGCTCGTTCCAGGCCTGGAACAAGGCCGGCTGGGCGCTGGCGTTCGGGACCACCGCCGACTCCCGCCCCGGTGTGCCCGGTGCCAGCGAGATCGTCAGCTGGCAGATCGCCCGCTCTGCCGATCTGAACGGCAATGCCGTCACCGTCCACTACAGTACGGCCAGCGATGGCCTGCAGAACCTGCCGGCGCAGATCCGCTACACCGAAAACCCGGCGCAGGGCATGACCGGCGGCAGCCGGGCAGTCAGCTTCGACTACGAGCCCCGCCCCGATCGCATGCCGCGCTATATCGGCGGGCAACGCTTCCTGATGGACAAGCGCCTGACGCGCATTCGTACCTCGGCCGACGGCGCCGCCGTGCTGGATTACCGGCTCGGCTATGCGGTCAGTGCGACGACCCGTCGCAGCCTGCTCGACAGCGTGACCGTGTGTCCGGGCGGCGGGAGCGGCGACTGCCTCGCGCCGACGCGCTTCACCTGGCAAGCCGCCACGCCGGACGTGCGTTCGCCGAACGGCAGCGCCGGCGGGCTGCTGGCCAGCGACTGGTGCAGCGGGGAATCGGCCGTGGTGGACGACGCCGACTTCAATGGCGACGGCCGGCCCGATCTGCTGTGTACCCGCGAAGGCGAGGCCTGGGTGCTGGTGTCGACCGGTACCCAGGCCCGCCCGGCCAACAACCGCGCCAGGGGACAACTGAACCTGACGAAGGACTGGTGTGCCGGCAAAGACCGGACACTGGGCTGGACCGACTTCAATGGCGATCGCAAGACCGATGTGGTGTGCGCCAGCGGCGACTCGACATTCAAGGTCATGGCATCGACCGGCAGCGACGTGATCAGCGTCAATGGCCGTTCCGGCGGCCTGCTGAGCACGCCGCCGCAATGGTGCGAGGCGAGCCGCCAGTGCCGCCCGCGCTTTGTCAATTTCGACGGCGACGGGCGGGGCGATCTGGCCTGCGACTGCGAGGATGGCGACCATCGGGTACTGGTTTCGACCGGCAGCGATGTTCGCTCGCCGAACAACTCGCCGCTCGGCCAGGTAGCCAGCCAGTTCTGTTCGGCCAAGGGCGCGACGACGTCGTGGGGCGACTTCAATGGCGATGGTCAGAGCGATCTGTTCTGCCACGACCATGGCCGGCAGTCGGTGCTGGTGTCCACCGGCACGCAACTGGTGTCGCCGAATCAGGATGCGCGCGGCGTGCTGCGCAACAACTGGTGCGCCGGGCCCGACGACCAGATCGGCAGCGCGGATTTCAACGGTGATGGCCTGGCCGATCTGAGCTGCCGTCAGGCCAATGGCTCGATACAGGTGCTGCTGTCGACCGGAAAGGGACTGGCCGGCCCGAACGACGATGCCAATGGCCTGGTCCGGGCCGGCTGGTGCACCGGCAGTGACAGCCGGCTCAGCTGGGGCGATTTCAACGGTGACGGTCTGGCCGATGCGTTCTGCCACGAAAAGAACGGCCGCCAGTCGCTGATGGTGTCCACCGGCACGCAACTGGTGCCCGGCAACAACAGCGCCGATGGCCTGATTCGCGCCAACTGGTGCCAGGGCGGCACGGTCCGCGCCGGCAACAGCGATTTCAACGGTGATGCGCTGGCCGATCTGATCTGTGCCGACAGCAAGGGTGGGCAGTCGGTGCTGGTCCACAGCGCCGGCGCACCGGACCTGCTGTCCACGGTCACCAACGGACTGGGGGGCGGGGCCCGTTTCAGCTATCGGCCGATGACCGATGATGCGGTCTACCGCGATGGCGACAAGGTGGCCTATCCGACGCTGGATATCCGCACGCCGCTGTACCTGGTGGACCGTTACACCCCGTTCGACGGCCGCGGGAACGACTATCCGAACGCCTTGCAATACAAGGGCGCACGGACCCAGGTCGAGCTGCGTCGCTGGCTGGGCTTCCAGGAAGTACGCCGTACCCGGCTGTTTGACGGCCGCTATTCGCTGACCCGCTATCTCCAGCAATACCCGCTGACGGGGTTCATGGAAGAGGTCGGGGAATATGCGGCGGACGGTGCCCTGCTGTCGCGCGGCAATTTCGTGCCGCAGGTGCTCAACCCGTATCCCGGGGTCTATGCAACGCTTCGCGCCAGCGAGCGTTCGTCCACCTTTACCGCGGGCAAGGCCGACTACGTATCCGAAAAGCGCTACCGCTATGACGAATACGGCAATCCGCTTCTGACCCAGGATCTCGGGGATGCCGCCTCGCCGGCCGACGATCTGTTCGACTGCTGGCACTATCGCAACGACCCGGTGCAATGGCGGCTGGGCTATATCGACAGCCATCGTTCCACCCGGAGCGAAGCCGCGTGCAACGCCTTCCTGCAGGACCCGCAGCGCCGCTGGGATGAGTCGGTCGATCTGCGCTGGGAGCGGACCGGCTACGACGCGGCGATGAATCCGCTGACGCTTGGTGCCTGGGATGACCAGAACAAGACCTGGCTGACCCAGACCAAGGGTTTCGACGGCTTCGGCAATATGGTGTCCATGACCGACTGGGCCGGCCAGACCACCAGGCTTGAGGTCGATCCGGGCAAGACCTATGTGGTCAGCGTCACCTCTCCGGCGCTGGACAACGGCGTGCGGCTCAAGACCCGCAGTGCCTACCAGAACGGGTTTGGCAACCGCACCCTTGAGGTGGATGCCAACGGCAATGAGCAGCGCAGCGAATTTGACGGCCTGGGGCGCAGGGTGCGCGAGTTCGGCCCGCGCCCCGGCGCGGACAGCGGCGCCGCCACGACGCTGCTGAAAACCTATCACTACGGGCAGGATGCCGCCGGGTACTTTGTCGAAACGCGCGAGCGCAGCGACTGGGCGCAGGAGGACACCGCCCGCTGGCCATACTCCCGACTGTATGTGGACGGGTTGTCCCGACCGCTGCGCACGGTGCGCAGCGGCCCGGCAGGCGGCGCGGACGTTCTGACCGAGCAGGTTTACGACGCGGCCGGCCGCCTCGGCCGCAGCAGCTTCCCGCGCTTCGTGCAGGAGCCGGCAGCGTGGGTGAGCTACCTGTACGACAACCGCGACCGGCCGACCCGGATGACCCAGCCGGACGGCACGGTGCAGACCGTCGACTACCTGCAGGGAGAACTGAAGGTCCGTACCACGCTGGCGGCCGGTACGGCCGACGAGCGCAGCACGCTGCGCGAGAGTTCGGTGCGCGATGCGCTTCTGCGCACCACGGCCAGCAATGGTGCCGTGGTCAGCTACCAGTACGATCCGCTGGTGCAGACCCGTGAAACACTGGGCCCGCGCGGGGACCTGATCCGTTTCCGCTACGACTCGCTGGGCCGCATTGTCTGGTCGCAGAGCGCGGATACCGGCGAAAAGTACTTCCGCTACGATGCAAAGGGCCTGCTGGCGCGTGTCGAGGCGCCGGACCAGACCGTCATTCGCTATGAATACGATGCGCTGGGCCGCGTGCGCCGGCAGTCGACCAGCCGGGACGGCGAGCCCGGGCAGCGTTACGACTATGGCTATGACGATGCAGCCGCCAACGGCCTGGGGGTACTGACCCGGGTCACCGGTGCCGACGCGACCCAGTCGATGGGATATGACCGCTATGGCCGGGTGCGCACGGAAACGCTGGCCATCGATGGCCGGGTCTATACCCAGACCTCGGAGTACGCGCCCGACGGTGCCCGTACCCGGCTGATCTATCCGGACAACGCAATCCTGGACACCGCCTACGATGCGGTGGGCAACCCGACGACGCTGACCTTCCGCGACCGCGCCGACGCCACACCGCGCACTGTCGCCGACTACCGGTCCTATACCGCGCAGAACCAGGTCAGCGATGTGGTCTACGGCAACGGGGTCCGCACCCGTTTCGACTACTACTCGTACCAGGAGGACATGGGCCGCCCGCGCGGCCTGACAGCGTCTGCCGGCAGCGGCGCCCGTTACGACGCCAGTTATGACTGGAGCCGCATGGGCCAGCTGGTCGGCACCACCGTCCAGCGCGGTGCCCGCAAGCCGGAACAGTACCGCTTCCGCTACGACGGCATGGGCTGGCTCGCCCAGGCCAACGGCCCCTACGGGCTGCAGGATTTCGACTACGACCCGGCCGGCAACATCCTGCACAAGGACGGGGTGACCTACGACTATGTCGAGGGCAGCAACCGGCTGCAGGGGGCCAACAACGGCCTGCAGGTCGCCCATGATGGCGCCGGCAACGTCACCCGGCTGCACTGGCCCGGCGAGGACTGGCGCTATCACTACAGCGGCGATGGCAATCTGCGTGCGGCCGACCTGAACGGTCAGGTGCAGACCGCGTACCTGTACGACTTTGCCGGCAACCGGCTCAAGCGCAGCGACGCGTCCGGCGCGGTATCGCTGTACGTGTCCGGCGACTTCGATGTCGCCATCCATAATGGCCAGACCCGCTACACCCGCTATATCGCCGGCCCGCAGGGACGCATCGCCGCCTTTACCCGCAGCGACGACGGTGACAGCCGGCCGGTCCGGCCGGCAGCCGGCCAGCCCCTGTCCGGCGACGGCCTGCCGCAGCCCGGTGAGCGGTATTTCCACACCGACACCCTCGGCAGTTCGGCCGTCGTGACCGACGAGCAGGCGCAGGAGAGCGCCACGCTGGCCTACCAGCCGTTCGGCGCCATCGACACGGCGCGCAGTGAAGGGAAGGATGATTTCCGGCCCAAGTTCAGCGGCATGGAACTGGACCAGCCGGTCGGGCTGAACTATTTCGGCGCCCGTTACCAGCACCCGACCCTGGGCCGCTTCCTGCAGCCGGACCCGCTGAGCCAGTTCTCCAATCCGTACAGCTATGTGGGCAACGATCCGCTGTCGCTGGTCGATCCGGATGGCGAGGAAATCGTCTCCGCCCTGGTCTTTGCCTCGGTGGTCGCCATCAGCGCCACCGCCGGCGCCTACTCGGGTGCGGCGGCGGTCAATCACGAGATGAATCCGGCGTACTGGGACTGGCGCAAGGGCAAGACCTATGCCGGCCTGTTCGCCGGTGGCGCCATCGGTGCTGCCGGCGGGGCCATCGGCGGCGTGGCGGCCGAGGCCGGCGTGGCGGTCGGCATCGTCGGTGAAATCGCGGTGGGGGCGGTGGAAGGCGCGGCCTTCTCCGCCATGGGCGGCGGCAGCCCGCTGGAGATCGCCGAGTCCACGCTGACCGGTGGCCTGTTCAGTGGCATCAGCGCCGGTGCCGGTGCGGCGATCGGCAGCCTGGCGCGCAGCGGCAGCCGCATGATTGCGCGCGGTGAAGCCGGCGTGCTGGACAGCGTGGCCGGCGAGGCCGGCAGCAGTCTGGGCCGGGTCACGCGCCAGGGTGACGATGTCGCTGGCCGGGTGGGCTCGCTGGAAAGCCGCAGCCTGCGCAGCGCGACCAGCAGCAGCGAGAACCCCCGCCTGCTCAGTGCCTCGGATGGGCAGGACATGCTGGGTGCGCTGGAGTCGGGCTGCTTCAGCTTCCCGGCCGGCACCCGGATCTCGACGCCGGACGGTCTGCGCAATATCGAGACCCTGCGCGTGGGCGAACGGGTGCTGGCGCTGGAAGCCGGCGACAAGGTCGTCAGCCGGCCGGTACTGGCCACGCACCAGCGCGATGCCAGCGACATGCTGGATCTGCTGATTCGCGGCGGCGCGACGCTGGCCACCACCCGCGAACACCCGTACTGGACCCGCGATCGCGGCTGGGTCAAGGCCCATCAGCTCCAGCCGGAAGATCACCTGCTCCAGCCGGATGGCAGCGAGCTTGAAGTCGAGGCGGTCCGGGCCAGCCCGCTTTCCGCCCGGGTCTACAATTTCGAAGTGGCCTCGGCCCACAACTACTTTGCCGGGGACGGCGAAGCCCAGGCGCTGGTGCACAACAGCAAGAGCTGCTCGGCGCGCAGCCGGGCCGTGGGCAGCACGCCGGGCAAGGGGAGCCGCACCGGCAGGGAAGTCATCGCGCGCATGGAACGCCAGGGCCTGGTCCGCATGAAAAACGGTGTCCGCGAAGTGGCGGTGGCCGTCACGCTCGGTGGGCCCCGGGTCTGGAAGAAGATGGACCGGCAGATCCACATGGGTCATATCACCGATGCCGTCGCCTGGTGGAACCGGGTCGGCTACAAGACCGGTGCCAAGTCGAAGACCGTGCGTACCTTCATGCTCGATTCGAGCAACTACGAGCTGGAATGGGGACCGCTGAACAGTTCCAATGGCGCCAGGCTCGGCATCCAGTACCGAAAGCCGAGGGGGCATGTCGGCAAATGGCCGTAGGGCGATGATAGACTCGACAGAACGCAATTTTTTGATCAGGACAGGGGCCGGACCGCATGGGCAAACCGAATGAAGAGCTCGACGACGCGCTGTATGCAAAGGTGCTTGCGCTCAGCGAAGAAGGCAATCGTCTGATCGAGGAGGACGACAATCTGCCGGCCGCCCTCGACGCCTATGGCGAGGCGCTGGCGCTGCTGCCGCCGCCGATCGAGCGCTGGGATGCCACCCTGTGGCTGCTGATTGCCCTCGGTGACAGCCATTTCCTGCTTGGGCAGTATGACCAGGCCTACGACTTTCTGGCCCGGGCGATGCGCTGTCCCGATGCGCTGGGCACGCCGTTCATCCATCTCCGGCTCGGGGAGATCCAGTTCGAACGCGGCAATCCGGACAAGGCCGCCGACGAACTGGCGCGGGCCTATATGGGAGACGGGCCGGAAATCTTCGACACCGAGGACCCGAAGTACCTGACCTTCCTGCGCACGCGGATGCGCGGGATCTGACGCCTGGTCCTGCGCCGGGAACCCGGGGCAGGTTCCCGGCAGGCAGTGTTTTATGACAATGACGTTGCGTATCACGCACCCGGGCACTAAGGTAAACGAGGAGCCTGCACTGGCGTCCGGCCCGGGCCTGACAAGGTGAGCGTTCCAGGGGAGAGACCGGATGCAGATCTACGAAATGGCACAGTACGAGTTTCGGGGAATCGTGTGGGTTCTGGTTTCCCTGCTGCTGGTGTTGGCCGTCCTGCTGGTGTGTGTCGTCCAGGCCCCGGCATTTGAAGCGTCGGGCGACGGGCTGCGCATTCGCGGCACCCTGTTCGGGCGCACGATTCCCGCCGCGGCGCTTCGCCTGAGCGAAGCCCGCGTTGTCGACCTGCGCACCACCCCGGCCCTGCAGCCGGCATGGCGTCTGTTCGGCGTCGGGCTGCCCGGCTACCGGGCCGGCTGGTTCCGGCTGGGAAACAAGGAAAAAGCACTGGTGTTTCTCGGCCGGAGTCATCAGGCGCTGTACATTCCGACCACCGCCGGGTACGCCCTGCTGATCGCGCCGAATGACCCCGATGGCTGTCTGGGCACCCTGAGGAGCGGGGCGGCATGACCCCGCCCTGGGTTGACCGCCTGTTTGGCCAGCAGTCCACGCTGTTTTATCAGGTGACGCTGGCCGGGCAGGTGTTCATCCAGCAATGGACTTGCCATGACGACGAGGACGGCGGTCTGCACCGGCTGACATTCCGGGCCGTGATTGACCAGCGGGTGGCGGGATGGGGAAGCGGCAGGATCTGCTCGGATGGCGAATTGCTGTGCACGGCTGCGCTCGATCCGGTTCGTTACTGCCTGCGCAACCAGGGCAATCTTGTCCAGCAGCTGGATTTCGGGGCCGAACAGGTGGCAATCCTGCTGCCGGACGGATCGACCCAGCAGGTGGACCGGGCCGGGGCCCGCTTCCTGGTCGACAGTACCTTCCCGGCGACAATGGCGCTGATCTATGCGTCGCTGGCCGGCGAAAACGCCGCTGCGGCTGACCTGAATCTGAAACTGAAAGTGTTTCTTGTGCCGTCGCTGGTGACGGTTCCCTACGAAACCTGGCCCTCCGGCGATGCGGAAACCGCTGCCGGTCGCTGGCATTGCACGTCACACCGCAGCGAGGTGCTGCTGGATGCCGCGGGCGTGATGCAGGTCGCGCGCGTTCCGGATGCCGGGGTCGAGGCCACGCTGTGCCGCGATGCCCCGCCGATGCCGGACTGGCAGGATTTCCCCCGGTCGGACCGGCCACCCCCGGTCTACCGGATGCCCTCCGGTGCCGGCTTTCGGCTGGAGGACGTGGAAATCGACGGGCCGGTGACGCCGATTGGCGGCAGCCTGTCCATTCCGGCCGGACCCGGTCCGTTCCCTGCCGTGCTGTTTATCGGCGGCTCCGGCACCCATGACCGGCATGGCATCGCCGGCGATATTGACATCGGCAGCCATGAAATCATGGACGATCTGGCCGAACATGGCTTTCTCGGCCTGCGGTTCGACACCCGCGGCGCCGGCAGCACCCGGCTCGGAGCCGATGCGCTGGACCGGGGCCTGGCCTCCGACATTGCCGATGCCCGGGCCTGCCTGGCCTGGCTGGTCGCCCGTCCGGAAGCGGCCGGTCAGCCGCTGTTCCTGATCGGGCACAGCCAGGGGGCGACAATCGCTCTGGCACTGGCAGGCGAACCCGCTGCCGGACCGGGAGTGCAGGGCGTGGTGCTGATGGCAGCAATGGGGCGTGATCTGGACCAGATACTGGCCGACCAGATTCTGGTCCAGGGCCGCAAACTCGGCCTGAGCCCGCAACAGATCGAAGCCCAGCAGGCGGATGCGCACACGCTGGCGCAACTGGTCCGCTCCGGCCAGGCCTGGGACGGGGAGCAGGTGCCGCATCATCTGCTGGCCGCCTTCCGGACCCCGACCTGGTACAAGGCCTTCCTCGACTATCCGGCCACCGGGCTGATTCGCCGGGTGAATTGTCCGATACTGCTGTGCCAGGGCGGCGCCGATTTCCAGATCTCCCCGACGCGCGATGCCGGGCCGCTGCTGGCGGCCGCACGCGATGCCGGGCGCGATTGCCGCTATCTGTTCTTTCCCGATCTGGATCACCTGTTCAAGCGCAGTGCCGGGCAATCCAGCCTTGAGGAGTATCAGCTGCCAAGGCCGGTGGACCCGGTGTTCCTGGCACGGCTGCGCGCGTGGCTGGCCAGCCGTGCCGGGCTCAAAGCTTGAAGTCACCGACTTCGATGACCCGGGTCGGGACCCGCACGACGACACCGTTGACCGTGCTTTCGACCGTTTCCGGCACGACCTGGCCAGCCTGCAGCACCTCGAGCGGGAGTTTGCGTCGCACATAAACGGCAATCGCCGCCTCGTGAGTCGACTCGTCGGCCAGCACGACCCCGATGCCGACCACGTTCGGCAATGCGGTCAGGCTGGCCTCAACCCCGGGCAGGAGCTGTCGTGCTTCATTCTCGCTGGCCATGTCGCCTCCCGTTCACTGGCTGGCCGATGGGGTTCCGGTTTTGCCCTGGGTGACGACTTCCAGCCCAAGGATATCCAGAACATTCTGGATCTTGCAGAAGAAGCCGACGACGTCCGAGCCGCCGACATGCAGTCCAACTACATTATTGTTCATGTCGAGCACGCCGGAGCCGCTGTCGCCGGGGGCCGAGTAGAAAGTGACCAGCACCTGGTCGCGCAAGGTGACCTGTTTCGGGCCGGTCGGCGTCGGATAGCTCGGATTGAGCACCAGGTCCACGTCGGTGATGCGGGCCACGCTCAGGCTGGTGGTCCGGCCGACCTTCTGCACGTACATGCCGCGACTCAGCTGGTTGTTCACGCCGGTCGGGATGCCGAGCAGCGCAATGGCCGCGCTGGCCGCGCCGGGGTCCAGCTGGGCAATGGCTGCATCGACCAGATTCTGGGTGCTGTTCGGGGTGAAATCCATCGGTACCCAGTCCGACAGAATGCCGATCCGGTCCGTTTCCGCCGACCCGTTGTCCGCCGTGCCGGGCTGGATGATGACGTCGCCCTTGCTGGCCTGACCGGCGGCGGCAATCGCGTGCCAGTTGCTCAGCAGATACTGCGGTGATGGCTGGCCCTGCTTGTTCACTACCAGGCCGAAGGTGCCGGTATTCGGCCCGTCGTTGGCGCGGCTGACCGAAAACCCCGGCAGGGCCGGGCGGATGCGCTGGGTATTTCCGTGCAAATGCACTTTGCCGATTTCCACCACGTCGGTGTACACCGTCATGCCGCCCACGGACACGGTTTTCGGTACCGGCTTGTCCAGTTTTGCGCTGGGCAGTTTCTTGTCGACATAGATTTTCAGCACGATGTCGGTACCGACGATGCCGCAGGTTTCCTTCTCGCCCAGCCCCAGCGCCTGAACGCCATGGCCGATCGCCCAGTCCGGCATGGCGCCGGGACTGGCGGGCGCTGCGGCCTGCAGGCGGCGGCCGGGCGACGGGGCCCGCGCGGCCCGTGCGGCCTGCAGGCTGGTCGAGTGGTCATAGTGCCCGGTAATCATGTGCAGCACATTGCGGACATTCTGTTCGGTCGTCATGGAGACTCTCTTTCAGGCTGGGTGAGGGTGGCGGGGAGAGACGGTCTGGGGTGTCAGTGCTTGCCGGAGTGCTGCCGCATGCCGGTCGAGATCAGGCAGCGAGGCACTCGCAACTCTGGCACGGGCCTGATCCAGTGGCGCCGGCCAGCAGGGCGCGGGCAGGTCGCAGCGGCAGGACAGGCGGGGGATGTCGAGCCGTTCCAGCGCCGCCAGTTCGGCGTCGAGCAGGGGCCAGCACGCAGGGCGTGCCGGGGCCGCCAGCGCCGCCTGGCGCAGGCGCTCGAAAAGCACGCCGCGGGCAGGGCCTTCGCGCAGCCATTCCGGCTGCAGGCCGGCATGCAGCAGCAGCCCGTAGGTATTGGTTGCGCGCACGACAAAGCGCCCGCTGCAACCGGCGAAGCCATCGAGCAGGGTCAGAAAGTCATGCCGGTGCTGCACGACCAGCCGGGACATCGCCGTGAACCCGTCGACGATCGCCCCGGCATGCGCCGCCGCCTGCCGGGGCTGGCCGTGCAGCACCGGCAGGTTGGGACGCGGTGCGACATGAAAGGTCTCGTGCGCCATGGTCATGGCATCGGAATTGATGGCCTGGCAGCTGGCGACCTGAAACGGCGTGGCCCCGTCCCCGGCCTGTCCCCAGGCCGACAGATCGAGCGCCTTGCCGGTAGCCAGGAAACCGCTCTCCAGCAGTGCCCGGGCAAAGTCATCCTCCGGGCTTGCGCCGTAACCGGCACCCGGACCCAACTGGTGAATCACGCCGGGAAAGGGGCGGGGATGCAGCAGGGTCTCGGCATCGACGATCACGGGATACTCCCCGCTGGCGATCAGGTTTTCGTGGTGGACGTCGGTTCCCTGCAGCAGCCACCACAGGCAGAACAGTCCGCCTGAGCGGGCATGGAAACGCCCGACGGCCGCCTCGTCGTCGCAGGGCGCCGCCTCGACGAACTCCATCCAGCCATAGCCCTCCCCGGGCAGCAACGCCACAGTGCGAAATGGCCACGGAAAGCCGGTGCGACCGGCCCAGTCGAGCAGTTGCGCCAGACCGATCTCCATCTCCAGCGACCTGGGCTTGTAGACCAGGCGCCGGCTATTCGACAGGTGCAGAACGCTCACGCTCTGCCCCCCGTCATGGGGGTCGGAGCAGCCGGCCGTGATCCCGTCCAGCTGACAGTCGGCGGCGGGGAAGCCGAACGTGGCGACGATCCGGTGCCAGTCCCTTTCCAGCCGCTGCAGGAGCCGGCCGTGGGCCAGCACCCATCCCCGGGCCACAGTCGCCAGCAGGCGCGCCAGTGCGGGATAGTCTGCCAGCAGCAGGCGCAGACCACCGGCCTGCAGCGAAGCGACAAAGGCTTCGTAGTTCTGGCGACCCCGGGGGGGCAGCCAGGGCAATGAGCCGGCCAGCGCGCGCTGCAAGGAAAACGCGGAACCGAGCACCGGAGTGGCAACGACGGAGAGCAGCGCGAACAGATGGCGTTCCAGCGCCGCCCGCGCCGCCGGGGAGCAGATGCCGAGTGCCGTACCCGCTTCGCGCTCCAGCCCGGCGCGTGCGGCGGCGACGAAGGGCAGCAGCGCTTCCTCGAACGGAATCGGCTCAATGGGGTCGAGACTGCCGGGCAGGGCGGCGGCGTCCGGTGCGGACAGCACCGCCGCCAGCATGTCTTCCCACGGCGGGGCATCGGCTGGACCGGGGCCCTCATAGCCCCAGTCCAGCCGCCTGGACAGCGTGTCGGTGCCCAGCAGCGCCGGCCAGCGGCGATACAGCGTATCGCTCATCCGCGCGCCGGTTTCCGCCGGTGCGGCGTGCAACAGTTCGTGCAGCAAGGGCGCCCGCGCACCGGCCATGGTCACGTCCCGGCCCCGGGGAGCGGGTCGCGTCGCAGCATGCGCAGTCCGGGGTTCTGCGCGGCCGTTTGCAGGCGGATCGTCGTCAGGTAGTAGTAGTCGGCGCGCAGCGTCTCGCGCTGGAACGCCTGCACGTCTGCCGCGATGTCGGTGTCCGCAGGCAGCCCGGCTGCGTGCCTCAGGAAGTCCGAGATCGGGCCGACCTGGGCCGAGGCCGGCAGGACATGGTCGATGAACGCCTCGATGCGCATGCCGTGCCCGGTGACCATACTCTCCAGCTCACCCAGGAAGTGCGGGCCGTGCGCATCGCCGCAGAGATCCGCCACGAGGTAGGCAGAACCGCCGGGATTGAGCACTTCCGGCAGGCGGCCGACGATGTCGCGCATGTAACCGAGTCCGTCGACGCCGGTGCCCTGCGAATAGAGCGTGCCGCTGTAGCCGGGAGGGAAGGCCACGAAAGGCGGGTTGCAGGTGAGCAGGTCGAAGCGTTCACGGCCATCCAGCGTGTCGTTCAGGTTCTCGCGCCGGATCTCCATCGTGCCGGCGTCGCGCCGGTTCAGGCGGCGGTTTATCTCGACCAGCGCCAGCGGCACATCGCCGATATCGGTCGCCAGGACATGATCGGTAAACAGCGACAGATACAGCGCGGCAATGCCGCTGCCGGTGCACAGGTCGACGGCGCGATGCGTGCGGGCAATACCGGAAGCATTGATGTAATACAGCATCCAGTAGCTGTCGGGACCGATATACACCTCGTGGACTTCGCCGCCGAAATGAATGCGGCGGTCGATCAGCAGATCCACGCCGAAGGCCGAAATCAGCTGCCGGTCCGCGCCGGACACTTCCCGCCCATCCGGACTGGCCCGCAGCAGGCCGGCCGTCACCAGCGCATCGGCCAGCGCCCGGTCCTTGTCCGGCAGCGCTGCATGCTCGGCCGGACGCCCGGTCATCAGGCACTGCAACAGGGCGAATTCCGCCCTGCCGCCCAGCCGGCTATCGAAGAAGTGGTGGACACTGGCGGCAGTGTTGCGCGTGATCAGCGCCGGTGTCACGGCGTAATGGTTGACCGCGACAATGTATTTGTAGATCTGCTGGAAGCCGACCCGGTCAAGGTAGTCGCGGAGCCGGTCAATGGTGGTGGCGAGTGGCGGGGTCATTGGGCTTCCACTGCTGATTGGCCGGTAATGCGGCCCCTGGCATCGACCAGGATCCCGAGGTTCAGCATCGCGCCGAGGGTGCTCAGGGTGTTCGTCTCCGGCACGCCATAGCAGAACAGCGAGGACACGGCGATTTCACCGGCCGTGCGCTTGCCTGATGTCACGTGCTCGCCCAGCGCACCGAGGTACTCGACCAGGTCAGGGGTGGGGCGGGAGAACTCGATGCAGCTCAGGTCGGAAAGCACGCGGAAACCGTTGGCTACCGGCTCCAGGCGGAAGCTCGGATTGAGCTGGATCGGGTCGTCCGGCGTGAGCTCCTGCGGCATGTGGGTCTCGATCATGGCTTCGATCTTGCGTTCCAGGTCGGCGGCGTCGGTGAACGTGCATTCCTCGAACACGATGTAACCGAGCGGCCATTGCTCGGAAGCACGGCAGGGACTGATCAGCTTGACCGAGCGCCGGACCATATTGAGCAGGAAGCCGGTAACGCAGGCGATGGTGCCCGGCTGCTGCATCGTCAGCGCGGGCTTGTCGCTGTCTTCCGTCCCGTTCTCGGACACGGCGATCGGAATCAGTTTTTTCTTTTCCCGCTCCACGACATTGGCGGTCTTCCTGGCCTTTACCCGGAATGAGCCGGCGTCGGCCTTCGGCACGGTAGCGTCACGCATCTGGGCGACAATCTCGACCTGGGTCAGCTCATCTGCCGTGTATGCATCGTGAATCCGGCGCAGCAGCGATTCGGTCAGGACCGAGAAACGGTTGACCTTGCAGCCGCGCGATTCGGACAGCCTGAGCAGCTTGAGCACCCGTTCCGGGTCCTTGTGGCCCTGGGCGGTGGTGGTCTGCGGGAACATGCCGGTGATATCGGCAAAATCGCTGGCGAAGTGCTCGTAGTCCGGATTGTCCAGCGGGTCGGTGGCCCAGTAGCAGAATCCCCATTTGCTGGCATCGCCGATCTTGTCGTGCAATACGCTCAGCACACCGCGCCACAACGTGGCGTTTTCCTCGGTGTAGTCCCAGGTCTCAACAAACCTGGTTGCCCCGACGCCGCAGAACCAGCAACCGACCGAGCAGCCATCGCTGAGCTCGATGGCCAGCGGCGAGTGGATAATGCTGTTGTCGTAAAGACCGTTTTCCATCGCATTGCGGGCGATCTGGCGGGTACGCCAGGTTTTCAGGCGGGGCTCGTCCGGGGCGCACTCCCTTTTGACCTCGTCGCGCCACTGCGTCTTGGTGTGGTAATAAGCCCGGTACTCGGCAACGATCGGGTGTTGCGGGCGATCCTTGTTGGCGGCGTCGAGGTGATAGCGGTCGTCCCACAGCGGACGGATCAGTTCGGGACTGAAGCCCAGTTTGTAGTCGCGGCCGGCGCGTTCCGGATCGGTCGCCACCAGTTCACGGAACACCGCAGACGAAGACCACCATTCCAGAACGCGCTTGGCCTGCCCGATCGTGATGGGCGGCCAGTCCGGCGTGGCGTCGGCGGCAGGGTGTTGCGGTTCGGCGTAGCTTGTCCCTTGTGGCGTGGGCATGTCGTTCCTTTCCGGATCGTGCGGGCGGTAATCGGGGCGGAGAGGGGCGCAGCCGACATCCTTGCCGCACCCCTCCGGGCACTACAGGGTGCTGTCGTCAGGCAACGGCGTTGGTGTTGGCCACGGCGTTGGCCGTGACCGTGCCATTGGCGGCGCCAACGACGTTCGCCGCCCCCAGGTAGGTGACCACGGCTGCCGCAGCCGCACCGACCACTGCGACCAGCACGACGGCGATGGTTTGCGGTGCCACGGCTTCAAGGTTGTCGCCTACCACCTCGGCGAGCGAGATCTCGCTCGGATTGCGCGGCAGCACAAGGTGAAACAGGTTGGCGTTCTCCTCGTGCACCTGGACCTGCAGCGAGTCGGGCAGGGAGAGGGACGGGTCAATGCTCTTGAGCGCATCCTGCAGCGCCGCCTTCGGGTCCTTGAGCAGCTGGGCCTTGTACTCGGGATCCTTCCAGGCCTTGGTGATGATGTGGGTTTCCAGATCGCGCCGGGTTTGCGGAACCTGGGTGCTGGCCGGTGTAGTCGTAGTCATACGGTGCTTTCCTTCGTCGGTGAATCGAACGGTTACGTGGAAGAGACAAACAACTCCCTCAAGGAAACATCCCATGGGGTTTCGGGCTTCGGCGGTGTCCGGTGTGTGGGGGTAAGGCTGAACATGCCGCCGGCAAACTCGGAGAACGACTTGTAGGGCACCGGGTTCTCGCTGGTGACCAGGCAAAGGAACTTGCCGTTGAATTCGGCAATGATTTTCAGATCGACCAGCCGTTGCAGCGCAGAGCCGATTTCCCTTTCCGGGACCGTGCTGCCGGCATGGCGCAGGGCCTGCACCAGACCCTGCAGATGCTGCGCACTGTCGAGGGCATGACAGACCTGTCCTTCCAGCTCGCTGAGTTCGTGCAGCGACCCGACGGCACAGGGCCGGGTATCGCGGACCGTCTGCCGGTAGCCGCTGGCGACCCAGGCCAGCACCGGGGCGTCATCACTCCGCCGGGGCAGCGTGGTTGCCCTGGTAGTCGGCGCGTAGAAGCGGGTGGCCCACTCGCTCAGCATTGCCGCCAGCCGGGTCGGCGTCGGGGCGGAGTGGCCGTCATTGCGGAAGAAGTAGGCCTGCTGTTCGAGCTGCTTTTCCGGCACGGGATAGACCTGGCCATAGCCCCAGCAGGGCTTGAGATCCAGGGCGAAGTCGGCCTGTTCATTGAAGTAGGGACTGAAACGGTCGAAGCGGATGCGGGTCATGGAGCCGCCCGATGGTGGCTGCAGGTGCGCAATCAGCGGCAGCCAGTCGGCAATGTGCTCATACCACTCGGGATCTTCGCCCGGCGCGCCGTGCAGGTGGTTCCACATCACCCACACGCCGTAGTCGTAGGCCCACTTCAGCAGCTGCACATTGATGACGGTCGAGCAGCCCTTGCGCAGCAGCTTCAGCAGGCCGTCATCCATCGCCTCGATACCCGGCTGAATCCAGCGCACCCCGGCCTGCGACAGCAAGCTGACCTGGGTGCGGGTGAGGTTGGCCTTGGTTTCGTAGAACCACAGCATGTCGCCGGCTTCGGCCAGAAAGGGCAGAACCTGGGAGAAGTATTTGTTGTCGAGAATATTGTCGACCGCCATGAACCGCTTGAGCCGGTAGCGCGCCGCCAGCTGACTGACTTCTTGCTGGACTCGCGCTTGCGACTTGGCGCGAAACGCCATGCCCGAACCGTTCAGGCCGCAGAACGTGCAGTGGTGCTTGGCGCCCCACCAGCAGCCGCGGGAGGTTTCGATCAGCAGGCCGGGAATCACGTAGCCGTGCAGCGGCGAGGCTTGCAGCTGCTCGAAATAGTCGTCGAAGTTCGGAATCGGCAATTCGTCGAGATCGGTAATCGAAGCCCGACCGACCGCCGGTGCTGCCGCGGCGCCCGCAACGACAAGGACGCGGCGCGAGGCCGGGCCGAGCACGCCCTCGGGCAGGTGATGGACCGGAATGCCCGCGCCCCGGGCCAGAATGCGTCTGCAGAGTTCGGGCAGCAATTTGTCGGCTTCTCCGGATACGACAAAGTCGACCCATGGATACTGCCTGTGGGTGGCCGCGCCCATTTCCCCTTCGCAGTTTGCGCCGCCCAGCATGGTTACCGTACCCGGGGACTGCGCCCGGATGCGCTGAAGCAGCCCCAGGGACGCGCACTGCTGCTGGAACATGGACGTGCAGCCGACAATGTGCGGCTGCAGGGCCAGGACACGCTGCGCCAGCTCGTCGAGATAGCGGGCGGCCTCGAGGCGCAGGCCCTGCAGCAGCTCCCGCAGGCCGGTCTCGGTGTAGCCACAGCTGACCAGGCCCTTGATAAAGGCGTCGATGTCGCCCTGCTGTCCGAATACCGCTTCGGAGAACGTCCATTCGCCGAGCTGGAGCGTGATTTCGGAGTTGTTGACGACTTCATAGGCCTGCCGGCCGACGCGGGCGGCAAATTCGAGATTGGCGTAGATCACCCGGCTGGACAGACCCTCGCGCTCAAGCACCGCAGTCAGCGTGCCGAGGGCCAGCGACGGACGTTCCACGGCGGCATACGGCATGCACACGAACACCATGTCGATGCCGCCGGAACAGGACTCGCCGGCGTGCAGGGCCGGGGAGTCATCAGGCGCTTCCGGCAATCCGTTGCTTTCCCACATCCCGCACTCTCCTGAACTGGTCGCCGCGCTCCGGGAGGATCCGGCGTGGGGCACCTGCTGGCGGCTCCCGGCCTGATCTGCCGCACCTATGGCATTAAATTGCATCTGTCATATGCATAGATCATTTGTAGTGATAAAACCCTACTGACGCAAGGTGTTTATTGTCTGACAGTTTTTTCGGAGTTAATGGCCCGGCGGCGGCGGGGTTTCCCCGCGGTGGCGGGGGCGGAAGAGGCCGGATTCAGTCAGGCAGACTGCCGTATTCACGACAGTTTCTGCCAGTCGGGCGTGTACTTCGGCATGGGAAAGGGGGCTCAGGGCCAGTGCAGCGACCAGCAGAGCCCGTGTTCAAGTCATCAGGATCAGGCCCGGGCAGGCGATGGGCGAAGCCGGCCGGCCATGCGCAGACCATCCCGTACATTCAGTCCCATCAACGCCAGGTTGATCGGCCCTGCGATCAACTCGATGGCCTGTACCAGATAGAAAGTGGAGTCGAAGCTGCCAGCGGCTGCCCAGCGATCGAGCATGACGGCACAGGGCACCAGGACGAGCAGCCCATTGGCGGCGATAAAGGGCATGCGTTTCTTCTTGGCATCAACCAGCCCGCCACGCCGCGACTTGCCCATGAACATGCCACTGCCTCCGGCCATGGCGATGGCCGGTACCAGAATCCACAGCCCCGGCGTGACGATAAGCGATTTCAATTGCGCCACGGCCGCATGCGGGCCAAACAGCTCGGTGAGGGCGGTGGAAGTCCAGAAAAGCACGATGCAGAGCGGCGCAACAAAGCCACCGATGCGATGAATGATCTTGGGCATGATGAAGGGGTCTTTCAGGTGTCGGGTCTGGCCGGGTTCCGGAGCGGGAGTCGCATTTCATTGCGATGCATGGTGTCAATCTGAAACCATGGAGCTTTATTGTGCGTAATTGACATTATGGTGTCAACATGGCAACGTTCACCCGCATGGACAAAGACACACTCACCCCGTCAGGCAAAGCCCTGACCGATCTCGCCCTTGAACTGTTTCGTCTGAACAATCGGCTGCTGGTCGCAGGAGACCGCCTGGTCGCCGGCATTGGCCTGACGAGCGCCCGCTGGAAAGTACTCGGCACGATCAGCGCGAGTGAGCGTCCGCAACCTGTCGCCTGGCTTGCGCGCGACATGGGCGCAAACCGCCAGAACGTCCAGCGGATCGTCAATGACCTTGCGCATGAGGGCCTGGTAGCACTTCAGCCGAACCCCCATCACCGGAGAGCGCCACTGGTGGTGCTGACTGACGCCGGCGCGCGCACTTTTGAGCAAGCGATGCGCCTTCAGACGCCATGGGCCAACGACCTTGCGGATGGCCTGTCGGTTGCCGACATGGAAACGACCCTTCGGGTGATGGCAGCGCTTGCCAGGAAGCTGGAGAGTGATGGGGAGTCAGCGCAAGCGTCGACCTTCCTGCCTGTCTGACCGCCCCGGGGAAGGGCCGAATAAGGAAAAAGCCGAATCAAATCAATGATTCGGCTTTCGCTATCGGGTCTGGTGACGGTCAGAACGGAATATCGTCGTCCAGATCGTCGAAGTTCTGCGCCGGCTTCGGCTCCGGGCGGCGCGGGGCTGCCGGCGGGGTGTCGTCGCGGAAATTGTCCTGCGGGGCGGCGTTGCCGCCGGCGCTGGCCCGGCTGCCACCACCGTAGTTGCCGCCGCCACTGCTGGCGCCACCACTGCCGCTGCCGTAGTTGCTGCCGCCGCCTTCGCCGCCGTCACGGCCGCCCAGCATCTGCATCTGGTCGGCGACGATCTCGAATGCGGTGCGTTCGACGCCGTCCTTGCCGTTGTATTTGCGCGACTGGATGCGGCCTTCGATATAGACCGGGCGGCCCTTCTTCAGGTATTCGCCGGCAATTTCAGCCAAACGGCGATACATGACGATGTTGTGCCATTCGGTGCGCTCCTGGCGCATGCCGTTCTTGTCTTTCCACTGGTCGGTGGTTGCGATGCTGAAATTGGCTACCGCTTCGCCATTCGGCATATAGCGGACTTCCGGATCACGGCCGAGGTTGCCGACCAGGATCACTTTGTTGACGGACGCCATCTAGTAAGTCTCCTCGATGAGTTTGTTGACGCTGGCACGGTCCCAGTCGTTCTGCATCACTTTAAGGTAGGCCACGCGCTCGCTGGCGATCACTACCGCCTCCTTGACGCCCTTCTGGCTGGACAGGCGGGAGGACAGCGCGGCGGCGTCGCCCTGCCAGTCTTCACCGATATGGAACATCTCGGTCCTGACTGCCATGGGGGCTGCCATGCTGATGGCGAGTGTAAGCCAAACGCCAATCAGGATGCTGGTGAAGCCGAACACGGCGCCGCTGCCGGCATAGCTGTACAGCCAGCCGCCGATCGCCGCGCCGAGGAACAGGCCGATGGATTGCGCGGTATTGTACACGCCGATGGCAGTGCCTTTGGCATCGGTCGGCGCGATCTTGGAAATCAGTGACGGCAGGCAGGCTTCAAGGATGTTGAAGGCGATGAAGTACAGGCCGAGCAGGACCACGATTTCCCAGAACGAGTCCAGCGCGAATGCCATGCCGAGCTGGGCGATGAACATCAGCGCGACTGCGCCGACGAACACCGGTTTCAGCTGCTGGCGCTTCTCGCCGTAAATGATGGCCGGCACCATCAGCAGGAAGCCGATCAGCGTCACCGGCAGGTAGACCTCCCAGTGATGCGTCTTGTCGAGACCGGCGGTCTGGATCAGCGCGAACGGCATGACCACGAACATGGCCATCTGCGAGGCGTGCAGCGCCAGGATGCCGAAGTTCAGCCGCAGCAGCTGCGGGTCGCGCAGCACCACCGGCAGGCGGGCGGTATTGGCCTCGGTATCGGAGTGGAAACGCGACACTGACGGGTCCGGGATGATGAACTTGACCCCGATCATCGCCAGCAGCGTCAGCACGCCGGTCAGGGCGAAGATGCCGTTGACGCCGATCCACTTGGTCAGCAGCGGGGCGAGCACCAGGCTGGCGGCAAAGGTGGTGCCGATGGTCATGCCGATCATGGCCATGGCCTTGGTGCGGTTTTCCTCGCGGGTCAGGTCGGCCAGCAGCGCGGTGACGGCGGCGGAAATGGCGCCGGCGCCCTGGATGGTGCGGCCGATCATCAGCCACCAGATGTCGGTGGCGCCGGCGGCGACGAAGCTGCCGGCGGCAAACAGCAGCAGGCCGGCATAGATGACCTTCTTGCGGCCGATGCGGTCGGACAGCATGCCGAACGGCAGTTGCAGCAGGGCCTGGGTCAGACCGTAACTGCCCAGCGCGATGCCGATCAGTGCGTGGTTGTCACCGCCCGGCAGGGCGGTCGCGTACAGTGCGAACACGGGCAGCACCAGAAACATGCCCAGCATTCGCAGGCCGTAAAGACCGGCGAGCCCCACGCTCGCACGCAGTTCCAATGAATTCATATTGATGTTCAGACGAGTTGCACAGGCGTCGGCCAGCGACGTATCGGAAGGGGATCGGACACCGTTGCCTGAGACCGATTGAGCGGCTTGCATGGCTGCGGCAGTGATTTCCGGTATATTAACAGGTTGCTTTGCCAGCTTGAGAGCTTCATGGATAGCATTCGCATTCGCGGCGCCCGTACGCACAATCTGAAGAACGTCAATCTCGACCTGCCCCGCCACAAGCTGATCGTGATTACCGGCCTGTCCGGTTCCGGCAAATCTTCGCTCGCCTTCGACACGCTGTACGCGGAGGGTCAGCGGCGCTATGTCGAGTCGCTTTCCGCCTACGCACGGCAGTTCCTGCAACTGATGGAGAAACCGGACGTCGATCTGATCGAGGGCCTGAGCCCGGCGATTTCGATCGAGCAGAAGGCCACCAGTCACAACCCGCGCTCCACCGTCGGCACCGTCACCGAGATCCACGACTACCTGCGCCTGCTGTTCGCCCGCGTCGGCACGCCGTACTGTCCCGATCACGACCGGCCGCTGGAGTCGCAAACCGTCAGCCAGATGGTCGACCACGCGCTGGCGCTGCCGGCCGAGACCCGGCTGATGATCCTGGCGCCGCTGGTGGTCGAGCGCAAGGGCGAGCAGCTCGACCTGTTCGACGAACTGCGCGCGCAGGGCTTTGTCCGGGTGCGGGTCGATGGCGAGGTCTGCGAGATCGACGCCGTGCCCAAACTGGACAAGAACAAGAAGCATACCGTCGAGGTCGTGGTCGACCGGCTGAAGGTCCGCGAGGACATGAAGCAGCGTCTGGCCGAGTCGTTCGAAACCGCGCTGCGCCATGCCGAAGGCCGGGCGATCGCGATGGAGATGGACAGCGGCAAGGAGTACTGGTTCTCGTCAAAGTTCGCCTGTCCGGTTTGCAGCTACAGCCTGCCGGAGCTGGAACCGCGCCTGTTCAGCTTCAACAATCCGATGGGGGCGTGCCCGCATTGCGACGGGCTGGGCCACATCACCTTCTTCGATCCGCGCCGTGTGGCCGCCCATCCGACATTGTCGCTGGCGGCCGGCGCGATCAAGGGCTGGGACAAGCGCAACCAGTTCTACTACCAGATGCTGCAGTCGCTGGCCATGCACTATGGCTTCGAGATCGACCTGCCGTTCGAGATGCTGCCGGAGAAGGTGCGCCACGTGGTGCTGCACGGTTCCGGCCGTGAAGCGATCCCGTTCATCTACGTGAACGAGCGCGGGGCCAAGGTCACGCGCGAGCATCCGTTCGAGGGCATCATCCCGAACCTCGAACGCCGCTACCGCGAGACCGATTCGCAGGCGGTGCGCGAGGAACTGGCCAAGTACCAGGCCAACCAGCCGTGCCCGCACTGCCATGGCACCCGCCTGCGCAAGGAAGCGCGCAATGTCCGCGTGGCCGATCGCACGCTGCATGAGCTGAACCAGTTGCCGCTGAAAGTCACGCTGTCGTGGTTCGACTCTCTGGCCTTTACCGGCCAGAAACAGGCGGTGGCGGAAAAGATCGTCAAGGAAATCCGCGATCGTCTCGGCTTCCTGAACAATGTCGGCCTCGACTACCTGTCGCTGGACCGCTCGGCCGACACCCTGTCCGGCGGCGAGGCGCAGCGTATCCGGCTGGCCAGCCAGATCGGTTCCGGGCTGACCGGGGTGATGTATGTGCTCGACGAGCCGTCCATCGGCCTGCACCAGCGCGACAACGACCGGCTGCTGGCCACGCTGATGCGCTTGCGCGACCTTGGCAACAGCGTGATCGTGGTCGAGCACGACGAAGATGCCATTCGTGCTGCCGACTATCTGGTCGACATGGGGCCGGGTGCCGGCGAGCATGGCGGCCACGTGCTGATGGCCGGCCTGCCGTCCGAAGTCGCGGCCTGCCCCGACTCGGTGACCGGCCAGTTCCTGTCCGGCCGCCGCACCATCGAGATGCCGGACGCGCGCCGTCCGCCCGATCCGGAGCGGCTGCTGCGCGTGCTCGGCGCGACCGGCAACAACCTGAAGCATGTCGACCTGGAAGTGCCGGTCGGCCTGCTGACCTGCGTGACCGGCGTGTCCGGCTCGGGCAAGTCGACGCTGATCAACGATACGCTGTACGCGGCCGCGGCGCGCGAGCTGAACGGTGCCAGTTCCGAACCGGCTGCGCATGACGACATCACCGGCATGGAGTTCTTCGACAAGGTCATCAATGTCGACCAGAGCCCGATCGGCCGTACGCCGCGTTCCAACCCGGCGACCTATACCGGCATGTTCACGCCGATCCGCGAGCTGTATGCCGGCGTACCGACCTCGCGCGAGCGCGGTTACGGCCCGGGCCGCTTCAGTTTCAACGTCAAGGGCGGCCGGTGCGAGGCCTGCCAGGGCGACGGGGTGCTGAAGGTCGAGATGCATTTCCTGCCGGATGTGTACGTGCCGTGCGATGTCTGCCACGGCAAGCGCTACAACCGCGAAACGCTGGAAGTGCACTACAAGGGCAAGAGCATCCACGAGGTGCTGGACATGACCGTCGAGCAGGCGCTTGCGTTCTTTGCCGCTGTGCCGTCAGTGGCGCGCAAGCTGTCGACGCTGATGGATGTCGGCCTCGGCTATATCCGGCTGGGACAGAGCGCGACCACGCTGTCCGGTGGCGAGGCGCAGCGGGTGAAGCTGGCGCTGGAACTGAGCAAGCGCGACACCGGCCGGACCCTGTATATTCTCGACGAGCCGACGACCGGGCTGCATTTCCATGACATTGATCTACTGTTGAAAGTGCTGCGTCGCCTGCGCGAGAACGGCAACACGGTGGTGGTGATCGAACATAACCTGGACGTGATCAAGACTGCCGACTGGGTGGTCGACCTCGGTCCTGAAGGCGGCGATGGCGGTGGGCGCATCCTGGTTGCCGGCACACCGGAAACGGTGGCCGAACATCCGGACAGCTTTACCGGTCATTACCTGAAAAAAGTCCTGACTCCACAACGATAACGACAATGCCCAAGCTTTCCGTCATTGACCACATCCACGTCTGGGTGAAAGACCGGGCGGCTTCGGCCGTCTGGTACCAGCGTACCCTCGGCCTGTCGCCGGACCCGCGCTTTGCCGCCTGGGCACAGGCGCCAAGCGGGCCGCTGACGCTGTTCAACTCCGGCAATACCGTGCATCTGGCCCTGTTCGAGAAGGTGGATGCCGCCCCGTCGCACTCGGTGATTGCGTTTTCGGTCGGCGGGGCGGATTTCCTGGCCTGGATCGACAAGCTGGCCGGGGAGCGGGTGCTGGCGACCGACGGGCGCTATCTGGCGCGTGACTGCATCGTCGATCACAAGCTGGCCTGGTCGTTCTATTTTGTCGACCCGGACGGCAACCCGTTCGAGATCACCAGCTATGATTACTCGTGGCTGGCTGCCAAGCTTCGCTAGTGTCCATGCGGTCTTTTGTCTGACAAACAAGTGTTTCATTGCGATAATCGGGCCGCCCCCTTCGGGTGGCCCGATTTTTTTGGCATGTGGCTTGACACTCGCAAAATTAAAACGTAAGTTTCAAACAACCGTTTGGATTGATAATGAATGAATCCCTAGTGGATACCGAATCGCTGGGCAGGGAAGAGCAGGACAGTGTGGAAGTCAACAGGCCCGATACCGCGACACGCATCCTCGATGTGGCTGAAAAGCTGTTTATCGAGCATGGATTCGATGCGACCTCGCTGCGTCTGATCACGCAGCAGGCGGAGGTCAATCTGGCCGCCGTCAACTATCACTTTGGTTCCAAGGATGCGCTGCTGCAACAGGCCGTCATTCGCCGCCTGGCACCGTGGAACCGCCAGTGCATCGAAGAGCTGGACCGGCTCGAGGCACAGGGCAAGCCACTGACGGTCGAAGCGCTGGTATCCGGCTTCATCCGTCCGTCGCTGGCGATGTCCAGGGACCCGACCCGGGGCGGCGCGCTGTTTGTGCGTCTGCTGTCGCGCACCTTCATCGAGAACCACAAGATGTTGCGCGAGGCGATTCCGGCCGACCACAGCGAGTTCGTCAAACGTTACAGCCGGGCGTTTTCCAAAGTGCTGCCGGAACTCGGCATCGAGGAGCTGGCCTGGCGGCTGCATTTCAGTTTCAGTCTGATGTTCAATGCCTTTGCCGGCAATGACGTGCTGAAAGTGTTTATCAAGAAGCAACAGATCGTGTCGGCACGCGACCCGGACATTGTCGCCCGTCACCTGCTGCCGTACGTGATTGCGGGGCTGACGGCGCCGATGCCGGAGTAGGAAAAACCGGGTGTTGTAAAAGTGATACGCCCACTGGCCTCCATGTTGGTGGATTACGCAAGGCTGTCAGACAATCCGGTTCGCTTGTGAACGTGTGAACGGGATGTCTGGCAGCAAATGCTCATGCATAAAGGATGAAACGAACGTTTGGAATAATTGCTCGAAAAACCGCTGTCATTACTGAACGACAGTGATAGTATCGACGACAGGACGATATCAAACGATTGTTTGATAGTACGCCTGAATATAAAACCAAGATTCGTTAGATCCGCTCTAGATGAGGAACGATGCATGAAGATCAAAAATCTTAGCCTGCTGGTGGCAATGATGGGCGGGGCACCGGCGATCGCGCTGGCCTCGGGTTACCACTTTGGCTCGCAAAGCGTGTCGGCACAGGGCACGGCGTTCGCCAGCGGCGCGGAAGCCGCTGACGCGTCCACCATTTTCTACAACCCGGCCGGCATGTCGCGGCTGCAGGGCACCCAGTTCTCCGGCGGCCTGACCTTCGTGCTGCCGAATTCGGACTACAGTGACAAGGGCTCGACCAACTACCTGAAGCGCCCGACCGGCGGCGGTGATGGCGGTTCGTTCGCGCCGGACATCGTGGTGGCGCCGTCGATGTACCTGACGCACCAGATCAATGACCAGATCACGGCCGGCATTGGCATGTTCGTGCCGTATGGCGCCTCGCTCGACTACGGCGGCGACTGGGTCGGCCGCTACGGTCTGACCAAGATCGACCTGATGACCATCAACATCAACCCGTCGATCTCGTTCAAGCTCAACGACCACCACAGCTTCGGCTTCGGCGTGTCGGCACAGTACATGAACGCGGAACTCGACAAGGCCTCCGATGCGGTGACCGGTCTGCGCATGGGCGCGGCAGCCGGTGCGTTTGGCCCGGCTTCGTCGGCGATCACCAACCTGATCAATGCCGGGGCGATCTCCGGCGCCGGTACCATCAAGATCAAGGGCAACGACTGGGGCTACGGCTTCAACCTCGGCTACATGTACACGCTGGACGAGAACACCCGCTTCGGCATTGCCTACCGCTCGGCCATCAGCCAGAAGCTGCGCGGCTCGGCAAACTGGGACTTCAGCGGCGTGAACATGACGAGTGCCGTCCCGGGGGCGCTTCAGGGTGCAATCAACAGCAGGCTGAACAGCAAGCATCCGGACAGCGACGCCACGGTGGACGTGAAGACGCCGGAAGCGGTGTCGATCAACGGCTTCCATCAGATCAACGACAAGTGGGCGGTCATGAGCGATGTGACCTGGACCCGCCACTCGCAGATGAAGAGCATCGACGTCAACTTCAACACCGCTGGCGAGGGTGACTTCGTCGTGCGCCAGAACTGGCGCAATACCTACAAGGTGTCGGTCGGCGCGAACTATCGTTACAACGACGCACTGCTGTTCCGCAGCGGTATCGCCTATGACCAGTCGCCGGTCAGCAATGACAACCTGCGTCACTCGGCCCTGCCGGACAGCAACCGCTGGCTGTTCTCGCTCGGTGGCAACTATCAGGTCACCAAGCTCGACTCGCTGGACTTTGCGTACACCTACGTGAACTTCGCCAACGCCAACGTGAACTACACCGACAGTTGCACGCCGGTTTCGACCAGCTGCACCGGCAACGGCGAAACCACCAAGGGTCAGTACAAGACCAGCATCCACATGGTGGGTATCCAGTACAACCGCGCCTTCTGATCCCGCATCAGGTTCAGGCGTGGCAGGACCGGGCCGGAGGGGCCGGCCCGGTCCGATTTTCCGCGACGAAAGCGCATGACGGCTTTCGTCACTGTTTGAGAGCAACACTGCAACCGAGGAAACCATGTCTCAATCCAAGTTCATCGTACGCAAGGTGGCCGTGCTCGGCGCCGGAGTGATGGGGGCGCAGATCGCCGCACATCTGGTCAACGCCAAGGTCCCGACCCTGCTTTTCGATCTGCCGGCGAAAGAAGGCGACAAGAGCGCCATCGCCCGCAAGGCCATCGACGGGCTGAAAAAGCTCAAGCCCGCGCCGCTGGCCGGCAAGGACCGCGCCGACTACATCACGCCGGCCAACTACGATGAACACCTGGCTCTGCTGAAGGATTGCGATCTGGTTATCGAGGCGATCGCCGAACGCATCGACTGGAAGTCCGATCTGTACCACAAGGTGGCGCCGCACCTTGGCGAACACACGATTTTCGCCACCAATACCTCCGGCCTGTCGATCAACAAGCTGGCCGATGCCTGCCCGGCTGACGTGCGCTCGCGCTTCTGCGGCGTGCACTTCTTCAATCCGCCGCGCTACATGCACCTGGTCGAGATCATTGCCGCATCGCAGTCCGATGCGCACATTCTCGACAACCTCGAACGTTTCCTGGTCACCACGCTCGGCAAGGGCGTCGTGCGCGCCAAGGACACGCCGAACTTTGTCGCCAACCGCGTCGGCGTGTTCTCGATGCTGGCGACCATTCACAACGCCGAAAAATACGGCATCCGTTTCGATGTCGTCGACGACCTGACCGGCCCGCGCCTCGGCCGCCCGAAGTCGGCGACCTTCCGTACCGCCGACGTGGTCGGCCTGGATACCTTCGCCCATGTGGTCAAGACCATGCAGGACACCCTGCCGGAAGACCCGTGGCACTCGCTGTTCAAGACCCCGGCCTGGCTGGCCGCGCTGATCGAAAAGGGCGCGCTGGGCCAGAAGACCCGCCAGGGCATCTACAAGAAGGACGGCAAGCAGATGTTCGTGCTCGACCCGGCAAAGGGCGAGTATGTCGAAGCCGGCCAGAAGGGCGACGACGCGGTCAAGGCCATCCTGAAGGAAGCCGATCCGGCCGTCCGTTTCAAGAAACTGCGCGAAAGCCAGAATCCGCAGGCGCAGTTCCTGTGGGCATGCTTCCGTGACGTGTTCCACTACATCGGCTATCACCTGGCCGATATCGCCGACAACGCCCGCGACCTGGACCTGGCCATTCGCTGGGGCTTCGGCTGGTCGGTCGGCCCGTTCGAGACCTGGCAATCCGCCGGCTGGCAGCAAGTGGCCAAGTGGATCGACGAAGACCGTGCCGCCGGCAACGCCCTGAGCAGCGCCGGTCTGCCGGCCTGGGCACTCGACGGCAACCGTGCCGGCGTGCACTTCCCGGAAGGCTCGTACAGCGCGACCAAGAACACCCTGGTGCCGCGTTCGTCGCTGGACGTGTACGCGCGTCAGCTGGCGCCGGCCCGCGTGCTCGGCGAAAACGCGCCGAAGCTCGGCGAGACCGTATTCGAGAACGACGGCGTGCGCGCCTTCACCAGCGGCGACGGCGTGCTGGTGGTGTCGTTCCTGAGCAAGGCCCATGCCATTGGCCCGGCCGTGCTCGAAGGTCTGAACAAGGCCATCGATCTGGCGGAAGACCAGTACCAGGCACTGGTGATCTGGCACGAGGACGCCCCGTTCTCGGTCGGCGCCGACCTGCAGTCGATGATGCCGGCCTTCATGATGGGCGACTGGGACGCGATCGACGCGACCGTCAACCAGTTCCAGGCCACGTCGATGCGCCTGCGCTACAGCCAGATCCCGGTGGTCGC
Source organism: Microvirgula curvata (assembly GCF_054781615.1). Taxonomy (NCBI): domain Bacteria; kingdom Pseudomonadati; phylum Pseudomonadota; class Betaproteobacteria; order Neisseriales; family Aquaspirillaceae; genus Microvirgula; species Microvirgula curvata. The sequence continues at coordinate 79,375 of NZ_BAAGUB010000015.1, forward strand.
GGCAACCCAGGGCTACGCATTCGGCGGCGGCTGCGAGTTCGTCATGCACGCCGACAAGGTGGTGGCAGGGCTGGAAACCTATATCGGTCTGGTCGAAGTGGGCGTCGGCCTGCTGCCGGGCGGCGGCGGTTGCAAGGAATTTGCGCTGCGCGCCGCGCAGCAGGCAAAGGGCGACGTGCTGGCCGCGCTGAAGGATTACTTCATGGCCATCGCTACCGCCAGGGTCGGCACCAGCGCGCTGGAAGGCCAGGAAATCGGCTACCTCCGCAAGACCGATACCGTGGTGTTCAACGCCTATGAACTGCTGCATGTCGCCAAGTCCGAGGCACTGGCGCTGGCCGAAGCCGGCTACCGTCCGCCGCTGAAGGTCAAGGCCTTCCCGGTTGCCGGTCGCAGTGGCGCCGCCTCGATCAAGGGCCAGCTGGTGAACATGCTGGAAGGGCGCTTCATCAGCCAGCACGACTTCACCATCGCCGGCCTGATTGCCGACGTGATGACCGGCGGCGATGTCGATGCCGGCACCCTGGTCGACGAACAGTGGATCCTCGACCTGGAGCGCAAGGCTTTCCTGTCGCTGCTGAAGAACCCGCTGACCCAGGCCCGCATCGCCAACATGCTGACCACCGGCAAGCCGCTGCGCAACTGAGCCCGGCAAGCCGCTTTGCGGCCGGCAGGCGATGCGCCGCCGGCCCGAACAGAATTCGGAGAGTGTTGAAATGAGCAAACAGATTCAAGAAGCCTATATCGTCGCGACGACCCGCACGCCGGTCGGCAAGGCGCCGCGCGGCATGATGCGCAATGTGCGTCCGGACGACATGCTGGCCCACGTGCTGAAGAGCGCGCTGGCCCAGGTGCCGGAACTGGACCCGAACCTGATCAATGACGTCGTGGTCGGCTGCGCGTTCCCGGAAGCCGAACAGGGTCTGAACATGGCGCGCATCGGCGTGCTGCTGGCCGGCCTGCCGGAAACCGTCGGCGGCCTGACCATCAACCGCTACTGCTCGTCGGGCATCAACGCGGTGCAGATCGCCGCCGACCGCATCCGTACCGGTGAGGCCGACGTGGTCATCGCCGCCGGCAGCGAATCGATGTCGATGGTGCCGATGATGGGCAACAAGGTGTCGCTGAACCCGGAAATCTTCGCCCGTGACGAGAACTATGCGATTGCCTACGGCATGGGTCTGACGGCGGAGAAGGTGGCCCAGCAGTGGAAGGTGTCGCGTGAAGACCAGGATGCGTTTGCACTGGAATCGCATCGCCGCGCCATCGCCGCGATCCAGGGCGGCAAGTTCAAGGCGGAAATCAGCCCGCTGGACGTGACCTACCGCGTGCCGAACCTGAAGACCGGCGAAGTCGAATACGTGAAGAAGACGCTGGACACCGATGAAGGCCCGCGTCCGGACACCACGCTGGAAGGCCTCGGCAAGCTGAAGACCGTGTTCGATGCCAGGGGCTCGGTTACGGCCGGCAACAGCTCGCAGATGTCTGATGGCGCTGGCGCCGTGATTCTGGTCAGCGAAAAGGTGCTCAAGCAGTTCAACCTGACGCCGCTGGGCCGCTATGTGTCCTTCGCCGTCAAGGGCGTGCCGCCGTCGATCATGGGCATCGGCCCGAAGGTGGCCATTCCGGCCGCGCTGGAAAACGCCGGCCTGAAGCAGGACGACCTGAAGTGGATCGAGCTGAACGAAGCCTTTGCCGCGCAGGCGCTGGCAGTGATTCGCGATCTGGAACTGGATACCAGCAAGATCAACCCGAATGGCGGCGCCATCGCCCTCGGTCACCCGCTGGGTGCAACCGGCGCCATCCGCACCGCGACACTGGTGCACGGGATGCGTGAAAGCGGCCAGAAGGGCTATGGCATGGTCACGATGTGCATCGGCACCGGCATGGGTGCGGCAGGCATTATCGAAATCCTGTAAGCGCAGACTGAAAAAAACACCGGCAACTTTCGTTGCCGGTGTTTTTGTTTTTTTGGCGGTTTACAGGATATTGGTTTCGCGCGTCGGCAGGCCGGCATCCAGATGGGCGCGGCACAGCTCCAGGAAATGGGCGATGCCGGCGGTGCGGAACTTGTTGCGGTGCAGGGCGATATGGAAGTGGCGGTGCAGGTTCAGCTGCGGGGTCGACAGCGGGACCAGACTGCCGCGCCGGAAGGCCTCGCGCAGCGCCAGCCCGGACACGCAGCCGATGCCGAGACCGGACTCGACCGCCCGCTTGATCGCCTCGGTGTGTTCCAGCTCCAGACGCACATTCGGCCGCAGGCCGTGCTTGCTGAAGGCGCGGTCGAATGCCGCGCGGGTGCCGGAGCCCTGTTCACGCACGATCCAGGTCGATGACGCCAGCGTGTCCAGTGCCGGCGTGCCTTCCAGCAGCGGGTGGTTGGGCGGGGCGAAGCAGACCAGATCGTCGGTGCCCCATGGCAGGGCATCGAGATCCGGGTGGTTGAAGTCGCCTTCGACCAGGCCGAGATCCAGCGCAAGATGGGCGACCTGCTCGACGATGTCGCGGGTATTGGCGACCTCCAGCCGCACGCGGGCCGACTCGTGCGCGCGCAGATAGTCGCTGACGATGATCGGTGCCAGATAGTTGCCGATGGTCAGGGTGGCGCCAATGGCCAGATTGCCGGCAATGTCGTTGTGACGCAGCAGCGCATCGAGTTCGTGGGCGCGGTCGAGCAGCTCGGTCGCGCGCGGCAGCAGGGCATGCCCAAGGTCATTGAGCCGCAGCCGCTTGCCGGCACGATCGAACAACTGCATGTCGTAGTGGCGCTCCAGCTCGGCCAGCGCACCACTTGCCGCCGATTGCGACAATGCCAGCTCGTCCGCCGCCCGCGATACGTTTTCATAGCGGGCGATCGCGGCGAAGACTTCCATCTGTTTGAGGGTAAAGCGCATTTTTCTGGGTCGGCAATCTGGCGTAAGGGGGTTCAGACCAGCGGCTCGGGACTGACGATCACGCCGTCCTCATCCGCGTACAGCCATTCGCCGGGGCGGAAGGCGACACCACCGAAGACGACCGGCAGTTCGCGCTCGCCGATGTCTTTCTTGACCGATTTCAGCGGATGGGTGTCGAGGGCGCGGATGCCGAGCGGCAGCTTGCCGAGTGCGACCGAATCGCGGATGCAGCCATAGACGATGATGCCGTTCCAGCCATTGCGGACGGCAAGGTCGCCCAGCTGATCGCCGACCAGCGCACAGCGCAGGGAACCGCCGCCATCGACCACCAGCACCCGACCGCGTCCCGGCTCGCCGAGTATCTCGCGCACTTTCGAGTTGTCCTCGAACAGTTTCAGCGTGGCGATCGGGCCGGCAAAGCGCGGCAGGCCGCCATAGGCGCGAAACCCCGGTGACAGAATCTGTACCCGGTCGCCAAATTCGTCGCAAAGGTCGGTGGTGAGGAAGTCCATGTGTTCTCCTTGTCTGCGTAAAAAGCCGGAAGGGCGGGCGGTATCGGGACCGCGCCTGTGATTATGTGCTGCTGCCAGCGACTATACAGGAGCGGAAGTTGGGTATGATCGACACCGGTCAAACTCTGGTAAGGGCGGAAATGGCAGTCGGTTGTCTGGGTACGGTGCGGCGGTTTTTCTACGGATTGCTGACGGCAGTGCTGTTGCTGCTTGCTTACGGCGGATATACCGCCTGGCAGATTTATGATTATGGGCGACAAAGCAGTACCCGTCCGGCCGATGCCGCGCTGGTGCTGGGCGCCGCAGCCTGGGGCGAGCGACCCTCGCCGGTGTTCCGCGAGCGGATCAACCATGCGGTCAAGCTGTACCGGGACGGGCGGGTCAGGGCACTGATCTTTACCGGCGGCACGCCAGTGGACGGCTACCCGACCGAGGCGGCCGTGGGCCGGCGCTATGCGATCCAGCATGGCGTGCCGGCCGAAGCCATTCTGACCGAAAACGATTCCCGCACTACCTATGGCAACCTGGTCAACGCCGCTGCGCTGGCCGAACATGCCGGGCTGACCTCGTTCCTGATCGTCAGCGACCCGCTGCACATGCACCGGGCAATGATGATGGCCAGGGACCTTGGCCTGGAGGCCTATCCGTCCCCGACCCCGTCATCGCGCTACCAGGGGCTGGAGATGCAGGCCCGCTTCCTGTGGAAAGAGACCTACAACGCGCTGGTGTACCGGGCATTCCGCTCGCTGTCCTGAGCCTGCTCATTTCAGGCTGAAATCCACCCCGTTCTTGTCGCCCTGTTGGCCGGCCAGCAGGAACAGGCGCGACGGGTCGACCTTTGCCTGCTCTTCCAGGTAGCGTTTGACTTCCTGCGCACGACGGCTGGCCACCTGCTGTACATCGCGTTCGCTGACTTTGGTATTGGCGATGATCAGCTGTTCCATTTCCGCCGGCGGCAGCGACTTGGCAAAGCCGATCAGGTTGCGCGGCTTCTTGAAGCTGCCATCGTCGTAGACCGCCTTCAGCAGCTTGTTGCGCTGGGCCGTACCCGGCTCGGCATCGTCATCCGCTGCGTCGTCATTCCGCCAGCGGCGCTTGATCTCCTGTTCGAGATGGGCACGGCGGGCGCCGTCGACATCGGCGACGCCACGGATTTCCAGGTTCAGGTCCGGCTTGTCGGCCAGCATGCCGGCCAGCGTGTCGAGCTGCTTGCGGTTGTCCGCCGTCAGCCCGGTCCCGACCATGTCCAGATGCGACAACTGGGCGACATCGCCGCCAAAGGCATGAGCCAGCAGATCGAACGGTGCGGTGACCGCTTTCTCCAGCAGATTCACGATCACCCGGAAAATCACGCCGCCAATACTGAAATCAGGATCGTCCAGCGTGCCGCTGACCGGCAGGTTCACATCGATCTCGCCCTTGCGGTTTTTCAGCAGCTTGACCGCCAGCAATACCGGCAGCGAGGTCGCGTCCGGGCTGTCCACCTTGTCGCCGAAGGTCAGCTGATCGAGGAACAGGCGGTTGTCGGCCTTGAGCTGGTTGTCGGTGATACGGTAGTGCAGGTCCAGCGACAGCTTGCCCTTCTCGATCGGGTAGCCGGCATATTTGCGCGAATACGGCGTCAGCGCCGGCAGATCCATGCTCTTGACGCTGGCGTTCAGGTCCAGCAGCAGCGGCTTGGCGAACGGATTGACCTTGCCGGACAGCGTCAGCGGCGCATCGCGGTTGACCCGGCCCTTGATATCGATGGCGCCGGCGGCATTGTCGCGGGTGGCGATGCGGCCGATGCTGCCGCTCAGCTGGGTCAGATCGGCGCGCATGTTCGGCTGGATCAGGTTGTCGGTCCAGTTGATCCAGCCCCGGTTCAGCACGATGCGGTTGACGCTGATGTCCATCGGCGGACCGCTGGGGACCGGCGGGACCGGACGCTGGCCTTCGACCGTGGTGGTCGAGGTGCCGGACAGGGTGGTGCGGGTATCGGCTTTCTCCGGTGCCTTGACCAGCGCGATGCCGGCCGGCTGCGTCGGGCCGGCAAAGTCGCCCTGGATCTCGCGGAAGTTCAGCCGGCCGTCCTGGCTGAGCACGGCGCGAACGAAGAAGTCGTTCGCATTGATCGTGCCGACATGCAGGCGCTGCACTTTCGGCCCGTAGGCAAAATCGATGCCGTCCAGCGCCAGTGTGCGCCAGCGCGCCAGTTCCAGCCCGCGATTGATTTCATCCAGTGCCAGAACATTGTTCAGCGCCAGCGTGCCACGGTAGCCGGCCTCCATGCCGGCCGGCGCATTGGCAAAGCGCAACTGGCCGCGTGCATTCAGATCGACGCGCTTGACGTTGACCCGGATGTCACGGGTCGGCAGCACGGTCAGCGGCGACAGGTCGATCGAGCGCGCATTGACATTCAGCGTGCCGCTCTGGCGTGCCACGTCGACGCTGCCCTTCAGTGCCAGCTTGCCGCGCTGGTTGACGACGGCATCGGCCTCGATAGGCAACTGCGCCAGCCGGCCGCTGTCGACATTGCGGGTGCGCACATTCAGCCGGGTCAGGTTGACGACCACATTGCGGCGCTGCTGGGTGCTTTTCAGCAGCAGCGACCCGTCTTCGACCGACACCTGACTGGTCAGCACCCGCCATGATTGCGAACTGCGTACCGCCGGCGCGGGTTTCTGCGCGACAAACCAGCGCTCGACATTGTCGCCACGGCGATCGCGCAGCAGATGAACAACCGGCGACTTGAGTACGGCCTGGCCGATTTCAACCCGCTTGCTGCTGCTGTCCAGCGCAATATCGCTGACCGCGAGCTGCTTGAACTCGATCGCCGGGTCACGCGCGCTTTCGCTCAGCTTCAGGTCGGCAAGGCCGACATTGCCATTGCGCAGCGAGTAACGCGGCGCGCCGTTTTCCAGCGCAAAGGTGAAGGCGCCGTCGGCATTGGCGTGCAGGCTGTCCAGCCGCAGCCGGGAATAGGGCTTCAGCACCAGGGCGACATAGTCGCGCAATGCACCGGCATCAAGGTTTTCCAGAGTGAAGGTCCCGTCGCTGCTCATCTGCTGCAGCGTCAGGCGGCCATCGATCGCCAGCTTCTCGTTACGGTCGGTGCTGACATGCAGCCGGACCGGTGCCGGTGTGGTCGAAGCACTGTTCAGCCGGGCCAGGTCGAATGACAGGTCATTGACCCGGGTGCGGTAGCCGCCGGCCGGCATGTCATCGCGATACAGCACCTCGCCGCGGCGGATGCGCGCATTGTCCAGCGACCAGCGCCACGGTGTGACCTTGCTGTCCGCTGCCGGTACAACCGGGGCCGGACCTGCCGGCGCCAGCGCCCGCAGCCAGTTAAACTGGCCATCCCGGGCGCGGGTGACCGCCAGCTTCGGCGCCGTGACCGAGACCTCCTTGATGGCGATGTCGTGCGCGAACGGCTTCAGATGACTGATATGGATCGATGCCCGCTCCAGTTCGCCGAGCGCAGCGCCCTGGCGGTCGCTGAGCGCCAGATCGCGCAGGCCGACCACGCCGCTCAGCGTCAGTTGCGGTGCGTTGTTTGCATCCTTGAAATCGACCTTGAGGTCGGTATCCAGCTTCAGCGAATTGACATGCACCGGCAACGCGACCGGCAGATACGGCAGCAGCGGCATCAGATCGACGCCGTCGAGCTTGACCGTCAGGCTGCTGTCGTGTGACGACTTGAACACCTTGCTGTCGCCAAGCAGCGAGACCGGCTTGCCGTTCAGACGGGCGGAGAAATCCGGCTTGGTGTCGACATCGAGGTCGGCAGGGAAATTGGACAGATACGGCAGCGACAGCGTCAGCCGGTCGACCGTCTGCGTCTTGGTCAGCGGCCGGTCTTCGAACACGATGCGACCGGAAGTGACGCGAAGATTGGCCAGTGCGAACAGGGTAGGGGAGTCGCTGGGTTTGCTGTACTTCTCTACCAGATCGCTGATGTTGTAGCGGTTGTCCGCGACCCGGATCAGATGAACGTCCGGCCCGGCCAGATCCAGCGCCTGAATGCGAACACCGCCTCCGAGCGAAGCAACGCCGAGATTGACCAGCAGATGATCGAACTTGGCGAACGGCGTACTGCCGTCTGCTTCACTGATGCGCACATTGTCGGCCTGAACCGTCAGCGTATACAGGTTCAGCGTCAGTTCACCGATATTGACCTTGCGCCCGAGCAGGGCTTCGCCGAGCTTTTCCTCGACCAGATCCTTGACGAACAGCGGACCGGACACATAAGTCACGGCCCCGAGGGCAGCCAGGACGGCAACGGTGATGGCGGCGGGCTTGACCGCGCGAGAGAGAGCAATCATGAGGGCAGGGCGTTTTCGGTCATTATTTGTTGTAGGCCGCGATTGGGCAGCATTGTGGACATTCTACCCGTCCGCCAGCGCCAGAGCTTGCCCGCAACGCACTCCGCAGGCATAATCCGCCCCGCGCCGACTTAGCTCAGTTGGTAGAGCAACTGCCTTGTAATCAGTAGGTCACCAGTTCGATTCCGGTAGTCGGCACCAGAAAAATCAAGGGGTTAGACGGTCTCAACGTCTGACCCCTTTTTCGTTTGTGCCGGATTTGTGCCAAACCCTCCCAAAATAGAATCCAGCCGTTTGGCATGCTCGCCCAGGTGAGCGGGCGCCAGGTGTGCGTAACGGCGGACCATTTCGATGCTCTCCCAGCCCCCCATTTCCTGTAGCGCCGACAATGGCACGCCGGCCTGAACCAGCCAGCTGGCCCAGGTATGCCGCAGGTCGTGGAACCGGAAATCCGTGATCCCAGCCCGGCGCAGGCTCGCGCGCCAGGCGGTGTTTGCATCCAGTCGCATCAACCGCCCCTCATAGGTGAACACGAACCGCCGGTGTCGGCCGAGCTGTTCGGAAATGACCGCGCAGGCCGAGTCGTTCAGCGCGACGCCAATCGCCCGGCCGGCCTTGGCCTGATCCGGGTGGATCCACGCGACCCGCCGCTGCAGGTCGACCTGTGACCACTCCAGATTGATGATGTTGGAGCGGCGCAGGCCGGTGGCCAGAGCGAACCGAATGATCGCAGCCAGGTGCGGCGGCGCGCATTCGATCAACCGGGCGGCCTCTTCCTTGGTCAACCAGCGAATCCGGCGATTCGGCGTCTTGGCCTTGGCCAGGGCGGGGGCCTTGTCCAGCCATCCCCATTCATCCTGCGCTCGGCGCATCAGCGATCGCATCCACGTCAGGTAGTGGTTCCGGGTCGAGTCGGTCACCGGCTGGCCAGTGATCCGCGACGCTCCTTTCCCTTTCCCGCGACGATGAATCAGTTCGCTCACGGCCGCCTTGATCTCGTCTGCTGTGATGCCGGCCAACGACCGGCCACCGAAATAGGTCAGGAAGTACCTGATCTTCGACTTGTCGTCGTCCAGGCTCTTTTTGCCAGACTTCTCTCTGAGCCAGCGCAGCGCCGCCTCATCAAACGTCTTGTCGGGCTTGTCGCCCAGCCGTTCCTGTCTCCATGCTCCCGCCTTCAGTTGGTCGTACAGTTCCTGGGCGGATTTTTTGTCGCTGGTTTCAAGAGATCGTCTAACTCTCTTGCCACTCGGCGTCGTGTAATCGGCCCACCATGTTGAGCCGCGCAATCGGATACCCATGTTCCATCCTTTCGCGCGCCCGGATTGTGCGCGCCTGCATTTTCGAGCGAGACGAGGTAGGCGACAAGCGCCGAGCGACGGAAGACCCGGGTCTTCCCGGGTTTCGACGACGGGATCTTGTTGCCGGCGACCAGGTAGCGGAGCTTTCGCTCGCTGACCTGCAGGAATCGAGCCGCTGCGTTGAGGGGGAGCGTTTCCTCCATCAGATCGAGCGTGGCCATTTGCTGCCTCCATAAAAACAGCCGCCCGTAGGCGGCGTGTGTGATGTTGTGCTGGTCAGCCGGCGGGCTGGGCCATGGCGTCGTCGAGGGCATCGTCGAATTCTTCGGCGCAGCACATGCACGACGAGAACGTCGCGTCGCCGCATTCCCCGTCGATGTGGAACCGCTCTTTATCGCGTATCCACCGGTACCGCTCTGCATCGATGCGCAGCGCGCTTGTCGGCCCGCATGCGGTCGGCAAGACCATGCAGGGGAACGTCATCGCCTGGCGACATGGAGCGGCACTCGTTGACGAATGCCTCGTACTCGCTGTTGTCGGCCTCCAGCTCCGCAATGCGCGCCCGCAGGCCGGCTATCTCGTCACGGTCCCCGTAGATACTCTCCTGCAGCTCGTCGGCCCGGCTGGTTTCGGTGAAATGCCAGCCTTCTACGGTCTCAACGCGCTGCTCCAGCTCGGCGATGCGGTCGAGCAGAGCCAGCACGGTGGCAGCGTCAATATATTTCACCGCCTCAGCCATCATCCTGAGCTGCTTGGCCGTGTAGCCGGCGTAGGTGTGGTCAGTCATGAGGCACTTCCTTTCCCTGCTTCCTTGATTCTTTCCCTGTGTGCGGCGAGCGCGGCCTTGTAGCTGGCCTTCGCGGCCTTCTTTGTCGGAGCCCAATCTCCGGTTACTCCGCCCCAATAGCCCCAGGTGTAGCGCTGATCAGGCCGGGCCATGCGGTACTCGATCCGACCGCGCTCGAATCGACGCTCATAGCTCGGGAGATTGATGCCGAGGAAGTCCGCGAAGTCGTCTCCGGTGTCGGCATCCAGATAGTCGCCGTATCGTGTCCGTTTCGGCGGAGGCGGCAGGCAGGCCAACGCAAGCTCGCGCCCCTTGTCCGTCACAGCGAAAACGACATCGTCCTGAGCGAGAAACGCGGGCGTTCGTGCGCGACGCATCAGACCGGACGCTTCCAGCGCCTCAAGGTCCGGCATTGCGTAGTGCCCCGGGCCAGCCACGTAATGATTGCGGTTCGATTCCCGCCAGCTCGGATCTACTCCGAGGGTGTGCCACAGGATTTCTGCCTGCTGGATGGTGACGGGCTCCATCACGCACTGCCTTTCTGTTCTTGTTCGCACTGGCACGGCTGGATCTGCGCAACCCATGTGCCGTCGAATTGAGGGGTGACCGTGCAGCCGTCGGCCAGCCAGAGGCCGAGCAGCCGGCCGGCCTCTTTGTTGTCGGTCCTGCGCGCATCGAGTGCGCCGACAGTCCGGCCGCACTGGCAGACTGCGATGAATCCGGTAGGGGTGCGCTTGCTCATGCGGCACCACCTTTCACGCTGGCGAGGGCCTGCTTGGCGGCCAGGCTGATCGATTCGAGATAACCGCCAGCAATTCCCGCCAGCTCCAGTAACTCGTCGCGGTCGCCGAGCCCCTCTTTAGTTGCGGCGGCGAGAGGTCCGCCGAACTCGTCGCCTGCATGCGACGTCTGGTCTCCGATGGCCTTGAGCGCCGCCATCAGTGCCGCGTTCTGCTCGCGCAGCTTGGTTGCCGTGCCGACCAGTTCGGTAATCTGCGCCTCAAGGTCGGTGACCACGGGGTCGGAGCTGACGTGCTCTGCCCACTCGCGAGCCTGCAGCATGCTCGCCATGTCTCGGATGGCACTGCGCAGCGTGGCGATTTCGGCTTCCAGTTCCTCCGCATACCCTCGCGTGGCATCAAACTTGATCCCAATACGGTTGAACGATTCCAGTGTTTCCGTGCTGATGTGATCCATGGCGGCCATGCATGCTGCAGCCCGACGATCCGGCTCGGCCGGCTGAGCAGCCACCGGTTCGGCGTAGAGCGGTTCGGCCCACTCATCCCCGTCAGCCAGTTCAACATCGGCTGCAAGATCATGCAGGGAATGAGTATGGCTATGCCTCCACGCCACCGGTTCCGGCCTCGGCACGCTGGCGATGATTGCGGGAAGGTCGACAGTGCAGATGGCTCCCATATCGCCGCCGTTTTCGTTGCATGCCTCAAAGCAGGTGGCGCGCACGGCCTCGGCCACGCGGGTCAGATAGTCATCCATTCCTGTCTCCTGAAATGCAGAACCGCCCGGGGTGGGGCGGTTCGTTGTGTGTTCATCGCGGGTCATGGCATGCGCTCCATCACAGTTTCAATCCAGAGGCGGGCCGCTTCCGCGTTGATGGCGTTGCCGTAGGCGCGCAGGCGTCCCACTCTGGCGGGAGCCCCATGAGCCAGCGGGAATGTGCCGGGTTCAACTGGCCGCCACTTCCCATCCCGGCAGAGGAGCCAGTCAGCATCTCGCCAGAAGCCGTTAACCGGGCCGGTATCGTGTTGATGAAGCCGATGTGCGCTTGCGATGCAAGACCCATGGTTACCTTGCGTCCGCTCGGATGCTGCCCAGTCATCGATGTGTCCGGGTGCGGTCGTTTCCCCCCGTTCCCGTCCGATGCTGCTGGCGTGTTCCATCCAGACAGTGCTGCCGCATGGTTCAGCGTTACGTTCGGCGTCTGAAAGTCCGGTGCTGGGTGACGAACCGAATCCGTTGATGTTGGAGTGGGCCATCCCGCCATTTGTACCTGGTCGTTCAGGTTCGCCATGCCATGCCCCTGAGCTTTCTTCGCCGCGATGTATTCCGGCGTGTGCGACGGGAAATGGTCTCGCGCGCACGGGGTCGGCCAGCCGGCCTGCTTCGCGATGTTCGGAAGCTCCCGTTTCCCGACTCCCGCGCTTCCTCTTGAATCGCTGGCTAGCGGCGTGGGCCACCCAATAGAGCCTGTCGCGGATGTGCGGAGCACCGACGCCCGCAGACGGGAACGGGACCGCCCCGACGGCGTAATCCACGCCTTCCATGTCATCTTGTAGAGCGTCGAGCCAAGGGTCTGCATCCTTGCTCGCAACCTGCTCTCCAATGACGATTGCAGGTCTGCACTCGCTGATGAGGTGGTGCCAGTGCGGCCAGAGGTGCCGCTTGTCAGCAAACCCAAGTCCTGCGCCTGCCGAGCTGAAAGGTTGGCACGGACAGGAACCGGACCAAACAGGTCGGTCATCAGACCATCCTGCGCGTCGGAGCGCATACGACCAGACGCCAATGCCGGCGAAAAAATGGCACTGCGTGAATTCGCGGATGTCGCTGGGATGAACATCTCTTATGTCCCTTTCATCGACCTCGCCGGGTGCAATGTGGCCAGCCGCAATCAGGTTGCGTAGCCAACTGGCGGCGTATGGGTCGATCTCGTTGTAATAGGCCGCCATAACCTATGCCCTGGCGAGCAGATCTATCGCTCTCATTTATTCGCCCCCGCCCTGGTCGCCGGTATCACCACCAGCCGGCGGTGCATCCTCGCCTGCCAGTGCGCCAGCGTGCGGATCAGTCGCCAGAGGCGTGCCGGGGTTGGCCTGTTTCCATTCATCGTGAGCGCTCCTGTCCACTATCTGGTGGTAGTGGCCGTAGTCGTGGCATTGGGTCATGCATCCCCCTGCGTGTCGTTGTGTCCCTGGCAGTAGCCGCCGGCGTCGCGGTTGTCGCAGCGAGCAGAGGGGATAACCTCCATGCCGCTGGCTTTCATTCTCGCCAGGCTCTCGCGCACCTCCGCAGCCGGCAAATTGAACATGTCCTGCAGCGCGCTATCGGCCATGCTCTCTGCCGATTTGATGGACATGAATATGTGGTACGTCGTCATGCAATGACCTCCATATGTTCAGCCGGCACCCAGCCGCACGCCGGGAGCGCGCCGGGTGTCAGCGGGGTGTCGAAAACGACGAACCCGCCGGAAGGGGCGGGTTCGGGGTGAGAACGGTGTAGTTCTCCATAAATGCCATGTAGCTAGATGATTTTTTGTTTTTATGCGATTGTCCGTAAAGCTGTATGTTATTTATTTGTTCCCCCCTGTCAATTCAATAGAAGCCAATAATGTCATCTTTATTGTCTGATTTACTGACAACTAAGTTTCTAGAGATTGCGTATCGAAAATGATTATTGATTTATTAATTTGTTGAATGAAAATTTTTTAACGCACGTTAGATAAACGTGATTTTCTTATTGCATATCCATTGCTTGGCATGCTGTGCTCTGTGTTTGTACGGGATAAGAAAAGCAAGACCTTTCGCATGAACTTCGTTGGTGGAGGGGGATGTGCAGTAAAAATGCGCGCTATGTAATCGATTGCATAGCGATGAAAAAAATTTTTCGCTGACGTGTATTTTTGTGAAATTTTTTTGATAAACTCAGAACGAATAGATGAATAACTGTTGGTTGCAATATCAATAGGTTAACAGCCTTTCACTACCTTTTCTCTTTGCCAGATATGTGAGAACAGGTAGTCAGAACAGGTACTACGCACAAGAAAAGAGGGAAATTCGATGAAATCTCTACGCAGCAAAATGGTAGCGTTTGTCATTCTAATCATCACGTTGCTGTCCATCCTCTTCTGCGTGGTTGTCTACAGCAAGATGAGCAGTGCGCTGCTGTCCAGCGTGTATGGCGAGATCGACCAAGCAGCCAGCAACAAGGTCAGCTTTGTCACCGAGTGGGTCAATTCCCGCCAGCAGGTGATGGCCGCGACTCTGTCACGCTTCGGCCAGGGCGATCTACGGCCGGTACTTGACCAGACACTTGAGGCTGGTCACTTTGATGACACCTATGTTGGCCAGCCCGACAAAACCATGACCCAATCCAGTAAGACGCCTCCGGTACCCGCCGGCTACGATCCGACCGGACGGCCGTGGTATGTGGCGGCTGCAGCGTCAGAGGGGCCGATTGCCTCACCACCATATATCGACGCGGCCACAAAGCGCCCGATCATCACCTTTGCCCAGGCTAAACGTGAAAACGGCAAGGTCGTCGCCGTTGCTGGTGCCGACGTGACTCTGCAACGCGTAGTGGACGAAGTGACCTCGACCAAACTACCCGGGGACGGTTATGCATTCCTGGTCACCCAGGACGGGCTGGTGATTGCCCATCCGCAGAAGGATTCCGGGCTGAAGAAAATCAGCGAAGTTGCCCCAGGCTATGACTTCGCCGCCGCCAGCAAGGACGGCTCGTATCAGGACATCGAACTGAACGATGAACATTTCCTGAGCAGCCTGCGCCCGGTCGGCAAGACCGGCTGGTACCTTGGAGTGATGGTTCCGGTGGCAGCTGCAACGGCCGAGGTGCATGCGACCGTTGGTCTGCTGCTCGGCTTAGTGTTTGGCGGCCTGCTGGTCGCGGCCCTGTTGGTCTCGATCGGCGTCTCGCGGATGCTTGGCGGTCTGACGATGCTGCGCAATACCATGCGCAGCGTGGCATCGGGTCATGGCGATTTGACAGTCAAGTTGCCGGTTGAAAGCAGAGACGAAGTAGGTCAGATCGCCGAGGCGTTCAACGAGTTCATGGCGACGCTGCACGACATGTTCGTGACCGTGCGCACCCATGCCGAAGACATGGCTACTGGTGTTCAGCACCTGAACAGTGCGGCTGACCGGATTGCCACAGATTCGCGCAATCAGACCGAAGAGATCTCGTCGACGGCGGCAACGATCGAGGAAATAACCGTCAGCATTAACCACATTGCTGACAGTGCGGAGGAAACCGATGCGCTAGTCATGCAGTCGAACCAGCACTCGGTTGAATCGCACGTGCTGATGAGCAGCGTGGCACAGGAAATCGGCATGGTGGTGGACACCGTCGGCAAGCTGCAGGATGAAATGCGCGGGCTGGCCAGCCAGTCCGAGGAGGTTCGCGGCATCGTCAACGTGATCCGCAGCATCGCCGACCAGACCAATCTGCTGGCGCTGAATGCGGCGATCGAGGCTGCACGGGCCGGCGAGCACGGTCGCGGCTTCGCCGTGGTGGCCGACGAAGTGCGCAAGCTGGCCGAGCACTCGGCCAATGCCACGGTCGAAATCTCGCGCATGATCGACAAGATGGCGGAGCAGACCCAGCAGGCGATCGACTTCGCACAGGCCACGCACACCCGGGTCGAGTCCAGCGTCGGTTCGTCGCAGGAAGCCGCCGGCAAGATCGAGCAGATCCGCCTCAGCACCGAGGCCGTCGTGGCGCGGGTCAAGGAAATTTCGGCATCGACCAAGGAGCAGAGCACGGCGACCAGCGATATGGCGCGCAGCGCCGAGCACATCAATGTCGCCGCCCAGCAGACCAGTTGCCAGGTGGAAACGGTAGTCGAAACCATCCGGGAACTGGCTGGGCACGGCAATCAGTTGAAGGAGTTGGTCGGGCAGTTCCGTCTGTAGCGCTTGGCAAATCATCCTGATGGCAAGCAGCGATCCATCGCCACTGTTGCGTCACTCACCCCGACCTCCGGTCGGGGTTTTTTCTGCTCTATGGACGGCATTGGCATCGAGGTTCACTTTGCTGCCGGCAGTTTGCATTCAGCGCAGTACTGGCGACTCTCCCCCTGCATCATGGTGTGCGGCAAATAGTGACCGAGGGCCTACCGGATAGCTCTCGACGAAAGACTATCCGGTAGGCCCGGCCGGGGCCGGGCATGGCCGGGTAGGCAGAAATGAATCGCCCCGCTCATAGCGGGGCTGGTTGACCGTCGATGTATTGGCGGGTGGATGTCTGTGCGGCGAGGCGGCGGACGACGGACTGGCGCCGGCCGCGTCGGATATTGGCAACCGCCTGGCTGCTGCGGGGCAAGCAGTGGAGGCCAGCCTCAACCAGCGCGATGGCGAGCTTCGCGCTTACTTCACGTCGCCAGCAGCCACACGATGTGGTGCGGCCTTTCAACAGGTAGTAGGTGGCGACTGGCGTCTCGGCCCCACAACTGCACCGGCAAATCCAGACCCCCTTGCGCTGCCGGCTGCCCGGCTTGTATCGCAGCGCAGTCAGCCGGCCAAACACCTTTCCAGTCAGGTCATGGGTTGCCGGCATGGTCAGCGAATCGCCGCGTTCTGGCGCTCAACCAGTCGCGCGCCCGGCACGGTGTAGCCGTCCTTGATCGCCGTCTTGATCAGCGTCTTGTCCGGTTCTCTGTACGCCGGGATCTCGCGCATGTAGTCGGCTGGGATCAGGGATTCGTCCTCGATCTCGACCGCCTCGCTCTTGCGGGTGCCAATCGTGATCTCGGCGTCCTTCGGCTTGATGCCGGTGCGTTGGATCTCGAACGCCAGATAGTCCTTGAGCGACTTGATACGGTTTTCCAGCGACTTGCGCCGCGCGGCCCGGCTGGTCTCGACTTCCTTCAGGGCACCGGCTTCGGCCTCGAACGTCTTGATGATCTTGGCGACGTTGAGCATCTTGACCTCGACCTCGCCGGCAATGCTCTCGATGGTGTCGGCGTAGGTCTGCTCGTCGATCTCGCCGGCCTCCAGTTGGTTGCCCAGAACCTCAAGCGCTTCGAGATAGCGCGCGTCGATTTCGTACAATTTCATGATCGTTGCTCCATGAAAAAGCCCGGCGCAGGGCCGGGCTAGGTGGTTGGTGACCGTCAGAACGGAATATCGTCGTCCAGATCGTCGAAGTTCTGCGCCGGCTTCGGGTCCGGCCGGCGCGGGGCGTCTGGAACCGCCCGGCTGCCGGACTTCACGCGGCTGTCCTTCTCCGGGTGATCTGCCAGCCAGGCCATCAGCTTGGGCAACTGCTCAGGATCAACAGCCCGGTCCAGAATCTCCGCCGCGGTTCGCTCCGTCTCTGCGCAGAACCACGTCACGATGTTGACACGTTCCTTTTCGTCGCCCTGGTTGCTGGTGTACAGCTCCTTCTGCAGGACCACGCCGATCGGCTTCCCCATCATGTCCGGGTAGCCTTCGATAGTGGCGGTGACCCGCTTACCCTGGTCGCGGTCGTATTTTTCGACCGAGACCTTGCCGAGCCTCGCACCGCGAAGCTTCAGGCAGGCGAGCAGCGCCATAATCGATTTGCGCCCGGACAGGGCGGTGCCGTCGGCCTTGTCTGTCCACACCGTCAGGTAGTCGGCGTTGGTGTTCTCGTCGACGGCGAACGAGAATTCGACGCCCTTGGTTCCGGTCTTGCTGGTGATGAATTCGGCGCGGGTCAGGGAGCCG
This sequence comes from Microvirgula curvata, assembly GCF_054781615.1. Taxonomy (NCBI): domain Bacteria; kingdom Pseudomonadati; phylum Pseudomonadota; class Betaproteobacteria; order Neisseriales; family Aquaspirillaceae; genus Microvirgula; species Microvirgula curvata. The sequence continues at coordinate 96,615 of NZ_BAAGUB010000015.1, forward strand.
ACGTATTTGCCGGACTCGGTGATCCGACCGTTGCGCTGATCCGCCTGACGGGCGGCGGTGGGGTCGAGGGTGAAATCCATGTTCTCAGTTCCTTGGCTCATGAAAAAACCCGCGCTCAGGCGGGTTGGTTGATTCCGTAGTAGCTACACAGTGCGGCGTCGACCGCCGCCAGATCGTTGTCGATATAGGCCTCATCGAACAGGTCAACCGGGGTTTTGACGGTGTCCTGCCCATTGTTCCGGGTCGAGAACAAATAGCGCCCGTCGACCACCCGGGTTTTGAGCACGATGCTGACCAGGCCTTCCAGCGTGATCTTCTCGTCCAGCATCTTGCCGATGGTCTTGATCTTGGTATTGCCGTGGTCATCCATGGCCGTGTGGGACAGGATGTAGACGCGCCGGTTGTCATTCAGGTTGGTGGCCGCGGTGAACACGTCCCAGGCGTGCCGGGCGATCTCGGTAAACTTGTCGTAGCCCTTCTCGGCCGTGCGGCGCATGAATTCGTTGGCCAGCACGTACTGAAAATCGTCCAGAACGATGACCTTGCGTCGCGTCTTGCTCATCAGGGCGATGATCTTTTCGGAATCATCGCTGACGAACACGTTGCCGTTTTTCCCGGCCTCTTTGTCAAATGTTCTCCAGTCCGCCGACCGGAACGGCAGCGGTTTCCGGACAGCCTGTATCAGCAGGGTGTCGGCCGGACTCATGTTGCGCAGCGAGGTGCTTTTCCCGGTCCCGCTCTCGCCCAAAATCAGGGTGGCAATGCTCATTGTCGCTCTCCAGTTCTCGGTTCTCGATTTCGTACAGTTGCGCCATCACCTCGGCGTCGAATTGCTGCTGGCACATGGCTAGGTTCCCCGGCGAGGCCCGAACACGGCGCCGATCAGCTCGTCCAGGCTCTCGCGAAAACGCCGAGCATCAGCCCGGCGTCGGTCGTATTCGTTCCCGCGTGCTGGCCCGCCGGCATCGGACGCCCGTCGTTCCCGTGCCCGGTGGATGTAGTCCTGCAGTTGGCGCTGTGTGAACGATGCCCTCATTGCAGGCTGCTCATCAGGTCGTGCGCCGAGTCGATCAGCGCCTGCCGGCCCTCGGCCAGCCGCCCGCAACGCACCAGGGCGGCGGCGGCCTCAATGTCGGCCACTGCCATATCAGCGGCAGTGGTCAGATCGTCGGCCTCGTCCTGCCGGCGCGGGTCGGTACCCAACCGTGGGTCGTTCGAGTGCCAGGGGATACCCAGCGGGGCCTCGATCATTCTCATGGCAGCAGCCTCCACAGCAGGTCCAGCGGCACGGCGTCGTAGCAGATGGCAGCCAGAGTGGCAGCAGCAGCGGCGTAGAACAGGGTGCCCAGCGTGGTAAGCGCGACATCGCAGGCCACGGCCAGCGGCGTGTCGGCCGGGTCGCGGGTGAAAATACGGCGGCGGATCGGTCCCATCACGCCCTCCAGCGGTAGATGAAAAACAGGGCCACGCCGCAGCGGATGATGCATTTCGCGCGGCAACCCTCGGCACGGAGCCGCAGCACCGTGGCTTCGTCCAACTCGTCCAGCTCCGCCAATTCAGTCGTGACCATGTCGGTCTCCTAAATGAGAAAGCCCGGCACAGGGCCGGGCAATTTCTTGAATTGTTACTAAGTGTTTCCTACATTCATCGTAGCCCTGCCGGATGGTCCGGAGTGGGCAGAAAGCCCCTGTCTCGCATGCAACAGGGGCTTTCTTCTATATGTGCTTTATGCTAGCGTAATTTATTGTCTTGCTTCGCTTGGTCTACTGGCGAGACGTAGAGACCCCGGGTTGGGGCCTCTTTTTTCATTGAGAATGCCCAACCCTTGAATCATGCGACGGTGCTGCTATATTGAAATTGCCCCTGCGTTGAAAGCAAAGCTCATCCGTAGGGACCGGGAAGGCCTCAACTGCTACTCAGCAGTCGGGGCCTTTCCGTTTTTGTGCCCGCGTCTCAGCTCGGCCTCGATCTTCATCCAGGCTGAGTAGGGGATGACGACGTGGGCGCCGGCTCGGACCCGCGTCCACGGCTCTACCAGAAATTCCCACCGCCCCTTGTCCAGATCTGCAGCCAGGCTTTCGACCACCTGTGCCGATGCAACGGCATCATCGACAGTCGCGAATGGGACCGGGAATCGTTGTTCTGACATGCCTATCCTTTGAGAAAAAAATTTACCAGCGGCAGAAAATTCGGATAGAAATTTTCGTCATGACGCATAAAATGAGCAATGCCATCTAACTAATCATTGGGAGAAATGCTCATGACTACTCCTATCAACACCCCCATCACTTGCCCTGAATGCACTGGCGATAAGCTCAAGTACGCCGAGACAAGCGAAGGGCCGGACAGCTACGCCTGCGTTGGCTGCGGGCATGTCCTTCATCCTGAAGAGATCCACGAAATCACCAAGGCCTTGAGCGAGCGCCTTTTTGCCGGGTTCCTGTCAGGAGCCACGAAGGGCTGACTCCTCGCTCCCATGATCAAGCAGCCCGGCGTGCAGTGTCTGCAGATTCGCCGGGCTGACGTTGAACATGTGGAACGACAGGCCGTTCCGACTCACGTCCTCTGTGGCGGCTCGTTGGTCATTGCCAGATCAAGCACCGCGTCAAACCACGGCTCGCCATCATGCGAGCCGTCTTCTGTGGCGAATGGTCGGCCGTCCTCGCCGTAATTCCCGATGACTGCCGCGGTGCAGACGTTGAACAGCATGCGGATCGCCACACTCTCCAGCGTGCCGTGCGCCGTGATCCAGTCGCCGCCGAGGTTGTAGTTTGTGGTTTCGATCTCCATCCCGGCAGCCTGTGCTGCGGCAATGAACTCGGACGATGTGCGCCCGCGCTTGTAGGTCTTCACGGTTCCCCCTTCCGGTCATGCCGGTGTTCATTTACCAAAACCGCCTGTCTCGGCTTTGGTGATCGGCCTCTGGTGAGGCCGTTCATGCATCGTTGAGAGGGCTATATACGCATTCGATCCGCGTGTAGCATCGGCGAACCGTCCCCCTGCAAGGGGCCGGCCTGGCATAGCAGTGCCAGGCGGCGCGGCTGCTACTGCGCTGAAGGTGAAACCCGCCATGGTCGCCCTTGGGCCACCGCCGGCCGGTCAAGCCGAATGTCAGATTGCGTGCTAGCCGCAGTCAGGCATCCGCCAGCAAGGGCGGAATACAAGTGCTCAAGCGGGTTAAATGCCCGTGGCCACGGGCTTTCAATCAGGGACATCGAATGAAAGCCGTCGTGAAGGTGAGCATCAAGATAAACGTGGCCCAGTGCATTCTCGCGTTGACCACGCTTGTTCTGCTGATGCTGTGACCAAGGGGCCCGCTTCGGCGGGTCTCCGAACTTCTACAGCCCTCTCAACGATGCCGGCTCATTGAACCGGCCCTTTGCCCGTTACTCGCCACGGGCCGGCGTTCTGCGTTCCTTCTGTTGAACACCAAAACCGCCTGTCACGCGCCTTTGGTGATCGGCCTCGGGTGAGGCCGCTCCTTCCAGCACACCTGCCACGTCGTCATCTGCGTTGAGGCATTTCGCCATCGCGTCGGATTGGGCATCGCCGTCTGACGTCGCGCATGGGCGCAGCGTGTGTGCTGGTTTGTCCGTTCGGCCCGTGCCTGCGATGGGCGGTGCCGCCATTGGCGCGAGGTGGACTCTCGCGCTCTCCCGCTACCGTGTATTCGACCGGCTGTGCCGACGGCGGGTGGTGCTGGGTAGGTTGTGAGAGAGCGGCGGCGGTGTGTGCCGTGGTGTGAGGTGAATATACAAGTGTTTCTTGTATTTAAGCAAGTTAAACTTGTCGTTTGTTTAAAGAAATACTTTAAATTGGGTCGCTGAAATTGATAGCCGCAGGCAATGTCAGTGCAACGGCGTTGGTCCAGATGTAACAAAGCCCGCGCGTGGCGGGCTGGTTGTAGGGGAGTGGCAACGGCCCACCTAGGTGGGCGGGTGTGAGTGAAGAGAGAGAACCTCACTTCGTGCCAAGACGGTGGGCGCAGAAAAGCCCCACTAATGGCGGGGCTTGCCAGCACCTAATTTCTAAGCTAGGCAGCCTTCTGGATTTTTTGATTCACCGCAAACTGAAGCTCCTCAACGTCAGCAGTAAAGTCAAGAATTGCTTGGATTGGTTGATCAGGTTTTCTTGCGTCATTATAAACATCAACATCCGTTTTCAGCTGAAAGCAGTCCCCTACGATCTGCTGCCGCCGTTGCCCAAACGATTTAACAAAATGCTCGTGGGGCGCACTTGGGTCATCTAAATCAGCCCAAAGAGATAGGGTTTTGTTTCCTTGCTTTTTGGTAGCGGCATGCTTTGCTCTATACCGCCTGCCATATTGGTCTGTTCTGTATTCTTCCCGAAATACTTGAGCTATATCTGAAGCGATTGCATCTATCACAGTCTTAACATTTGGTTTATGTAGACCTTTGCTATATGCCCACGCAGCAAGCTCATGTGCATCAATTAAGCCTTGGTCTCCAACCTCTCTCTTATACTGCTCAATGTATCCCTTTATTTGATTGGAATACGCAGTCATATTAATCTCCTTTGTTTATATTGGGTATATATCACCCCATCCATCAGATGGAGTTGACTGGATTACTATCTGCCTAATTTTAACCAATTGATCTCTTAGGTATTTGTATTGAGAAAAATGCCGTTGAAGCTGTCCAACAACCAAGCCGGGATGGACACCAATTCGGCTAGAAAACCCCACGACTTTTGTTGTTGAAAAACAATATGGAGTCGTTCTTAAAATATAATTTTCTAATTCTTTTCTGCTCACACAAAAATCTGCTGCTGCAGCATTTGCTACACGCTCTTCATCAAGAATCGATTCATGTTCAACTGAAAAAATATCATCATCAATTTTAAAATGATTATTTTTCCCGTGCTCATGTAAAACATGTTCGATTTCATGCCGAAGAACAAACCAAAAATTATCAATTCTATCCATCCGAGTTGACATTGCAATCACAGGGCTATTCTTGTCAAGCCATATGCATGCACCATCAATTTTCGATCCTGGTAGAGCCTCTACGAGGACAAACCTTACACCTGCCTCATTTAATATTCTGCATACATGCCTTGCTTCCTCTGGTGCACTTAGAAGCTGTCTTAATTGCTCTATCGCAGAAATTAAATTCTCTTTTTTATACTTTTTTGACACCTGTGTGCTGGCAATTTCTTTTGCCCGAATAAGCCATGCCCATTGAGAAATAGAGACATCATTATATGTGGATTTTTTTGCCGCATGTGATAGTGATGGGGCTGAATCCAAAGATGGTATTTCAAAAAAGTCTAGGAACTGCTGTTCTAGCGTATCAATGCTATCCGCTGCTTGCACCCAGCCTCGCTTGATCATTTCTCTTACCGGAAATTTTTCATAAAGCTTAGCTTTCCTAGATATAACTTCACTGCCAGATACTTTTGCTTTTGAGAGCTGGTACTGCCCCTCAATTATCATCCATAGTTCTGGCCCAGTCCCTAGGGCGTTGCCAAGCTGAATTGCAGTCTCAGGAGTTATTGCTCTCTTTTCTGCGATAATTTCATTGATAAGCCTAGCTGGGCGACCAATTATTTCAGCCAGTTCAACTTGTGACCAACCTCTAGTTTCCAGCTCTTCGCGCAGAAACTCACCAGGCGAAAAAATCTCAGCTACGTGCTTCATACTACCCTCCATGCTGAGTACATTAATTGTAATTTTCAATTGCAACTACAACTAATATTTTTTCAGACTTAATTTCTTTAAACATCAGAATTAATCGCCATTGTGAATTCAACTTTACTGAATAATGCTCTGCACGATTACCTTCCACTTTTTCAAAACACAATGACTTCATCGCATACAGTGCTCGCTCATCGGGAGCCGCTCTCATAAACTGAGTGCGCATCCTAAAGCGACGCACGACCTCGTGCTCGAAACCAGCATCGTATGTGATGTCCGTTTCCAGACGTGCTAACGAGTCGTCGTCGTGTTTGACTTCCATGAGTTAAGTGTATTCCGGTAATTTTTGCATGTCAAATGCCACTATACCACTTGGTGTAATAGTGACCATCTAGGCGGATGGCCGGCTTGCGAAGGTCAATTACATTGTCCTTTTTTGACGTAAGCCATCCCGCCATTCTCCGTTGAATCCCCGCGGCGTAGTACGTCAGGCTACTCCGGTACATCCTGCCTACGACCGTACCTGCCTACCGTGGTCACTCTCACCCGCTACCCACCACGCCAGACCATGCGCCCCAAGCACTTGAACCGCTCAGCCTCGGCGTCAGGAACTGGTACTGGGTCATATTTTTCGTTCAAGCTGACCAGCTTGATCCCGTCCTCGTAGCGTGCAATCTGCTTCACGTACAGCTTCCCCTTGAACGCAACCGCGAACACCTCGCCCTCGACCAGCTCCGTGTCGCTGGTGTCGATAAGGATTGTGTCCCAGTCCATCAGCATTGGCATCATGCTGTCGCCACGGACATACATCGCCTTGCAGTGCTCGATGGGGAATCCCTTCTTGCTGAACCACGCCCGGCGAAAAACCAACGGGTCCAACTTCTCCGGGATCCATTCAACGGTCCCGTTTCCTGCTGACAACTTCACATTGAACCGCTCGATCTTCACGTAGCACAGGGGATCGAGGCCATCATTGTCGTCAATCACTCTGAAGTTTGCGGCCGGCGGCTTTGACTCCTCGTCGCCAAACGACAGCCACGCCTTCGACTTGCCAAGGTACGCCGCAAGAGCGTCCAGGCGCGCGCCCCTTGGGGCGGTCTTGCCGTCCTCCCATTGCTGAACGGCCTGAGGGGTGATTTTCAGGGTGTGAGCAATGTCCGTTTGCGAGAGGCCAAGTTTTTCCCTGGCCTGTCGAATGCGTGAGCCAATGGTATTCATATAGTAATTCTACAAGCGCAGCTTGTTGTACTCACTGCAAGAAATACTTGTTTAATGAAAGGCGATCTTGTAATCTGCTCCCGATAGGAGGGTCAGATGACCAACATCGCACAAGAGGCTGTCGACCGAGCCGGCGGAAGCCAGTCTGATCTGGCAAAAAAAATCGGGGTAAGCCCGCAGGCAGTACAGCAGTGGGTTGCAAAAGGGTTCGTCCCACCCAAGCGCTGTCGACGCGTCTCCGAGGCAACAAAACTGCCGCTCGCGCGCCTGCTTGCTGCCTACGAAGCCGCAGAAAAAAGCGTCACTGCATCGTAACCGCCCCCGGCGCTATGACAAAGGTTTAGCAAAATCATGGAAAAACCGAAATCTGAGCAGCACGTCAAAGTCGCGCACCGGCCGCTGTTCGTTGCTCTGCGCAAGGACATTCGGCGCCACCCGGGCGGGTATCAGGCGCTGGCTCAGGAAATGGGCCTGCCTGGCGCAAACGCTCATGTGGTGTTGTCCAGCCAGTTCAACCCCGATGACCTCACGCATGCGCCGAAGGCCAAGGGGTTGCTCGACATGCTGGAGACCTTGCGCGCTGGCTATGCGCAGAACGTTCTGTCCGGCTACGGCAGCGACCGTGTGGATTTCAGCGAGCAGGGGATGACCGAGACCGAGCGCGCCGCATTCTGCCTGGGAAAGATCGGCGAGCTGGCTGACGTGATCCGGGCCAAATCCGAGGCCGTGGCCGATGGCAAGGTGGACCGCCGCGAGCACCGGGAGATCGCCAACATGCTGCGCCCGCTGCTGCCCGAGCTGACAGCGTTCTGCGACGCGGTGGAGGAGTAGGGAGTGAGCATCCACCTGATGTCCCGGGCATGGTCAATGCCAATCCCGACCAGCCAGAAAATGGTACTGCTGGCGCTGGCCGACCGCGCCAACGACGACGGTGAGTGCTGGCCCGGCCAGACTGAGCTGGCGAGCAAGTGCAGCATGTCGAATCGCAATGTGATCCGGATGATCGACTGGCTGGAGGCTCGCGGCGCACTGCGTTCCGAGCGGCGCCAAACCGGCAACGCCCGCCGGTCGAATCGCTACACCCTGACCCTGGACCAGTTCAAACCGGAAAGTGACAACCTGTCACATGCCAATTTGGCACATGACAATTTGGCATGTGACACGGTGTCACCCCCGAATGTGACAACTGCGACGCTTGAAAGTGACACGGTGTCACATTCGTATAAGGAGGAACCGTCATTGAACCACCAGTCTGAACCATCACTAGGTTCCGACGTGGTTCCCACGACGCTCCCCGCCAAGTCGAAGCCCTCCGCCAAAGCCGAACCGAATCCGCTGAACGTGGAGACCTGGAAGGCCTACGCCGTTGCCTACCGGATGCGATACCAGGCTGATCCTGTTCGCAATGCCAAGGTCAACGGCCAGATCAAACAGCTGGTGACGCGCCTCGGCAATGCCGCGCCTGACGTGGCCCGGTTCTACGTCGACCACAACAGCGCCTACTACGTCGGCCGCTGCCATGTCGTCGACTGCCTGCTGTCGGATGCCGAGAAGCTGCACACCGAATGGCAGACCGGTCGCCGGGTGACGCAAACCGCCGCCATGCAGGCCGACCGCACGCAATCAAACCTCGAATCCCATCGCTCGGCACTCGACATGCTGAACGCCAAATACGGAGGCATGAATGCTGCCGCATGAGCAAATCCTGCAGGCGGTCACTGTGGCCGCTGAGCTGACAGGCACGCAACTGTCGGACGGAGCGCTGGCGACGATGGTCGACGACCTGATGACGTACCCGCTGGCCGCCGTCCTGACTGCGCTGGACCGCTGCCGTCGGGAGCTGACCGGGCGCCTGACCCTGGCTGCTGTCGTTGAGCGGCTGAATGGCGCCGACGGCCGACCAGGGGCCGACGAGGCGTGGGCGATTGCCATTCGCTCGCAACCCGAGGCGGAAACCGTGGTCTGGACCAACGAAATCGCCGAGGCGTTTGCGGTGTGCCGGCCGGTGCTGGACCTCGGCGACGAGATCGGTGCCCGCATGGCGTTCCGTGACGCCTACAACCGGATCATTGCTGCGGCCCGCGCCGGCGGCGAGGCCGCCCGGTGGTCCGCGTCTCTTGGCTGGGACAAGGATCTGCGCCAGGTGGCACTGGAGTCCGCCGCCAGAACTGGCCGGCTGGCCCAATCCACGGTAGCCGCGCTGATGCCGCCGCAGGACGCCGCGCCGGAGGTGGTCGCACTGATCGGCAAGGATGTCTCGCCATCCGGGCATGAGGGCGGGCTGCAGATGGCCCGGGCCGAGCTGCTGGCCGGCAAGCGCCGGCGAGCAGAGCGCGAGGTCGCTGCCGCTGAGCGCCGGCGGCAGGAACAGACCGCATTCGAGGCAGAACGCCAGCGGCAGCTGTCCATGGCCGCTGAAAAGCTCGGGAGGGCCGCATGACCACCACCACACGCAACAACGCCTACCGCAACCACCGCGCCAGCGGCCGGGCCGGCACACAGTGCGAGCAGATCCTCGCGCTGCTGCGCCGCAGCCGGGTGCCGCTGCTGCGGGCTGAGATTGCCGGAAACCTGGGCATGTTCCAGTCGAGCGTCTGCGCCCGGCTGGATGAGCTGCGCGCCGCAGGTGCTGTGATCGTCGCCGAGAAGCGGCTGAACCCCGCAACCGGCGTCGAATGCGACACCTACCGAGCCGCGCTGCTGTGGGACGAGACCGAGGCAGGGCAGGTTGATCTGTTTGCGGGGGTGGCTGCATGACCCAACTGCTGACCGAGCCGCTGGAACAGACCGTGACGCCGCGCGACGACGTGCGCGGGGCATTCGTCAGGTTCTGGGAGAAGGCGAAAGACCTCGTTGATTCAGGTACGCCGTTTGAGCTGTCGCTGAGGCCGAAGCGCAACACCCGCAGCCTGCAGGCCAATGCCTGCATGTGGGCACACCTGACCGACATCAGCCGGCAGGTGGACTGGTACGGGCACAGGCTGACGGCCGAAGAGTGGAAGGAGGTGCTGAGCGCCAGCCTCCGGGTTCAGCGCGTCGTCCCGGGCGTCGACGCCGGCAGTTTCGTGGTGCTGGGCGCTCGCACCAGCCGCATGAGCATTCAGGAGATGGGCGAAATGATCGAGCTGATCCAGGCATTTGGGGCGGAGCGTGGCGTGCGGTTCACCGCGCCAGCATGGCAACAGGAGTGGGCGCGATGATTTTCCAGAGCGTGACAACCCCAACAAACGACGTCGACAACGTCATCCAGTTCCAGCCGCGTACCCGGCCGGAGGATTCGCCGCCCATGCTCGACAGGGAGCGGCCGGCGATAGGGAAGTTGTGCCACCACCACCGCGTCATGGTTGATGAGGCAAAAGCAAACGTCACCTGCAGGGACTGCGGGGAAAAACTCAATCCGGTGTGGGTGCTGAGCCAGATGGCGAAGAAGGAATCGTGGCAGCGCAACCACATCATGGATATGCACCGTGCGGCCGAGAAAGCTGCGTCGAAACTGCGCTGCAAGTGCGAGCACTGCGGGCACATGACGAGGATTGCGCGATGACCTACCGATCCCGCAAATGGCTCGCCGCCGTCGGCCAGTTGGAGCAATGCGTGCTGTGTGGCGCATTCGGCGTGCAGGTGGCTCACCGGAACCAGGGCAAGGGCATGGGGCTCAAGAATTCGGACTGCCTGACGGCCGCACTGTGCCCGGCCTGCCACCACGAAATCGACAACGGCACCACGCTGACCCGAGACGAGCGCCGGGAACGCATGGACCGCGCCATTGTGCTGACGATCGAGCGTCTGGCCGAACGCGGACTGGTGGTGCCGGCATGAACAAATGCGTGCAGTGCAAGGAATTCAGCCTCAAGGACGCCGGCCCGATGGCCCGCCACGGGTTCGGCAAATGCAGCGGCGACCATCCGGGCCGGTACCGGTCTGTAGAGCTGGCGCTGGTCTGTGCGCGGTACATCGCATGCGACGCCGAGACGGTCGTGGCCCGGACGGCATGGGTGGCAAAACTGGATGGGGGCAGGGAATGACCACGAATGAACTGACGCACGCCCTGCTGCCGGCTGAGGCCATTGCCCGCCTGCAGCGCGCCGCCCGGGTCGAGCCGAGCGCAGCACACCCGGACAAGCGCATGCGGGCGATCGACACGGTAACCGAGGGGCTGCGGCGCGAGCTGCCCAGCCTGTTCAGGGAGGATGACGCCGCATGACCGGACGCATGAGCAGAGACAAGGGCGCCCGCGGTGAACGCGAGCTGGCATCCATGCTGGCCGAGCGCCTGGGCATCAGCATTCAGCGCCGGCTCGGCGCCGCACGGGATGGTGGCCACGACATCGATGTGCCGGGATGGGCGGTCGAGTCGAAACGAACCGAGGTGTTCGCCGAGGCCTACTGGAGGCAGGCCCTGCAGCAAGCCGAGGCGACCGGTAGCCGTCCGGTTCTGTTCTGGCGCGCCAGCCGCCGGCCGTGGGTGGCCTACGTGGACCTGCACGACGTGAGCCAGGCCGCATTTCCGGTGCGCGGCCGGCACCGCTGCGCGATGTCGCTGGATGATTGGTGCCAACTGGCACGCGAAGCCGCCTGAACAACCAAAACCAAAAACGAGACAGGAACAAGAGCAATGATTCGCGAACAGTTCATGGTCAAAGAGATGATCCCGGCCGAGATCAACGAAAAGCTGGAGGCGTGGGGACGCTGGAACAGGCAGCCATCCAGTCGCAGCAGAGGGAATGTGTCAGTCGAGTCCCGATTCCGCGACAACCGGTGCCCGCTCTGCTACGAGAAGCCAGACCCGTGCGATGCATGTAAGCGCGTCATCAGCATGGGCGAACAGCCGGCGACCACGGATGTCCTGAACATCGAGCGTATCGTCAGCAGGTACGTCCCTCGGCTGTCACGCGACCAACTGATCGCACACTACGTGTACCGGTTCCGGCCAGAGGCGACCAGCCGGAAGTTGGGCATCAGGAAGGCCGACTACGACATGCTGCTGCGCCGGAGCGTGACGATGGTGGCGAACAATCTGCAGAAAATTACGCAGGCACATTGCGCATGATCTGATTTTATGTGCTACTATGTAGCACATAATTTATCCAATCCGCTTATATGCGTGTACTCCTGCCTTGCGGCGGGAGTCGTTCGCCCGTCGATCACCCGGTGGGCGTTTTGCGTTTACCGCCCCCGTCCCATGCTGGTCTGGCACTCAACGATCATCCGCCAAGAAATGCTGTGCCCAGCGTGGCCTAGTGCATTAGATGGGAGTTCGTCTCCTGCATGGCAAACTACCTCAAAGCCACACACCTTGCATCGATAGATCCCGGTTCGAGGCGCGGGGCTGCCCGGCACTGATGCCAAGGTGCTTCTGGTGCTGACCGTGTGGATAAACCTGGTGTCGTGAACAATAGCCATGGGCGAACTGTCTGGTTGTGATGACGACCAATATATGAAATTTGAGTGACTTTTTCCTTATCCCGCTCGGACAGCTCTACGCGTTGGCGGCGGGAAGGCAGGTGATGCCACCAACCCGTTTGGCAAAAACAATTGCGCCGCCCCAGGGGGCAGCGCAACTGTTAGAAAATACTAATAAAACTCAAACCAGAGATCGTCGCTGACAATCGTGCATCCTGTTGCAGCTACACTCCACTCGAGAGGTTCCCCGTTCTCATAAGCTCTTACAAAAACTTCAACCTCTACCCCTTCCTCCATTCCGAATGCCTTCCAGGTCTCTTCGTAGAGAAGAAGCCCTGTATCTTTGTCGAGCGTGGCCACATCTCCCGCCACCCGTGAGAAGTCAGAGTATTTGAATGTTCTCTTACTCTTTTTTCCATCGGCTTCAAACTCGACGGTGGCACTGCCTGTAACGCGAAAGTTCATAAGTGCCTCCTTGGTGCTCGTTCTTGCTGAAAACGGCTGAGGCCCATCCTTGATGGCTGTGTCATAGTCAATTTCAAGTACTGGCCCCGTCATCCTTGGGGCTTTGTCATTTCCAGAGGGTATGCCATAAACTACAAGGAAATGGCCGGCATGGCATTTTGCCTAACGCTTCTGGCTGGCGTCGTTGTTTTCCCTATTGTATGCAACACACAGCAGAATTCCCTAGTGGTTGATGCCATCAAGGGTGGCGCCGATCCGATCTCGGCGCGATGCGCGCTGGATGGCATGAATGGCAAATCGCCCCTGTGCATAGCAAGGGCTGCGCGCCCCTGACAACACACCCGCTCCGGCGGGTTTTTGTTTGACGGCTGAAATTACAACAACCAACCCCATGAACGAGGTGCATGCACATGGCCCTCTGCGGAGCAAAAACCCGCAGCGGGGAGCCATGCAAGCGCCATGCGGCGGTTGGCTCGACCCGCTGCAAGCTACACGGTGGCCGGAGTACCGGCCCACGCAACCAGACCGGCAACCGCAACGCCGCCCGCCCTGGCAGCCTGTACAGCCGATTCCTGTCCGATGAGGAGCAGGGCATCGCGGCCAGCATCGAGCTGGGCAACGTCGACGAGGAACTGCGGCTGACGCGCATCCGTCTGATGCGGGCACTGCAGCGTGAGCAGGACAAGGGCGACACGCTGGAGGTCGAATCCGAGACGACCGAGCCGGTAGAGATCGACGGCGAGCCGACCGGCGGCGACCTGATCAAGAGAACGGCCAAGGTCCGGGACTACTCGGCGCTGATCGACAAGCTGACTGCGCGCGTCGAGTCGCTGGAAGCGCGCCGAGTCGCCCTGGTGGCTGCTGCGCTGGACGCCGAGATCAAGCAATTGGAGATCGAGAAACGGCGTGCCGAGCTGAAAGACCCCGACGACGACATACCGTCACCGGTCAAGGTGGTGGTCGAGGTAAGGGACGCAAGGAAACCACATGCCTAGCCTCAACATTCCGCAGGCCTCGTTCCTCGCGATGCCGCACAAATTCCGCGCCTACGTGGCCGGGTTTGGGTCCGGGAAAACGTGGGTCGGCTGTGGTGGGCTGATGCAACATTTCTGGGAGTACCCACGCATCAACGCTGGGTATTTCGCGCCGACTTATCCGCAAATCCGCGACATTTTCTACCCGACGGTCGAGGAGGTGGCCAGAGACTGGGGGCTGCGCTGCAACATTGTCGAGAGCAACAAGGAGGTCCATATCCATGAGGGGCGACGCTATCGCGGGACGGTAATCTGCCGGTCCATGGAGCGGCCGGAGACCATTGTCGGCTTCAAGATCGGCCGGGCGCTGTGTGACGAGCTGGACGTCATGAAGGCCGAGAAAGCGCGCCAAGCATGGCGGAAGATCATTTCACGGATGCGGTACCAGGCCAATGGCCTGAAAAATGGCGTCGATGTCACGACGACACCGGAGGGCTTCAAGTTCGTCTATGAGCAATTCGTCAAGGCGGTGCGCGATAAGCCCGGCCTGTCTGCGCTGTATGGCCTGATCCAGGCAAGTACCTACGACAACGAAGCGAACCTGCCTGATGACTACATCTCGTCGCTGTTCGACTCATACCCGCCCGAGCTCATCGATGCCTACCTGCGCGGGCTGTTCGTCAACCTGAAGTCGGGGTCTGTCTACCCGAATTTTGATCGAACGCTGTCTCACACTGATGCCGAAATGGATGAGGGGGAGCCGCTGCACATCGGCATGGACTTCAACGTGCTGCACATGGCCGCAGTGGTCTACGTGATCCGCAATGGCTGCCCGCTTGCAGTGGACGAACTGGTTGATGTGCGCGACACGCCGACGATGGCGCAGATGATCAGCGAACGCTGGCGAGACCGCGGGCACGCGGTGACGATCTATCCGGACGCATCCGGTCAAAACACCAGCAGCAAGCGGGCCAGCGAATCCGATCTGACCATTCTGCGCGCAGCGGGATTCTCCATCTACGTGACTGGCGCAAACCCGGCTGTCCGTGACCGCGTGTTGGCGACAAACGCCATGCTGCTGAATGCAAACGGTCAGCGCCGCATGCGCGTAAACACGCATCGCTGCCCGAAATTCACCGAGGGTCTGGAACAGCAGGCATACGACAAAAACGGCGAGCCGGACAAGTCCAGTGGCATTGATCACGTCAACGATGCGGGCACCTATCCCATCGTGCGGCTGTACCCGGTTGAGCGGCCGGTGACTGCCATCCGTGTTCCTTCACAATTCGCCGCGGTTGACAGAGCCGGCGGCTACTGAGGTATCCCCATGATTGATTCCCCTCTCGACGATGAGATTGCCGAGGCGAGCCGGCGCGCCCAAGCGGAGCGCATGCAGGTATTCGGCTCCCGCCTGCAGGGGCTGATTGACCGTGCAGTGGCTGACAAATCAGCACTGGAACAGCGGTGGCTCGACGACCTGCGCCAGTACGAGGGTCGGTATGATGCCGAGACGCTGTCTGCGCTGGAGCGGGCGGGACGCTCGACTGCGTTTGTCAGGCTGACGCGGGCCAAGTGCCTGGCTGCCGAGGCCAGGCTGGCGGAAATGCTGCTGCCAACCGATGACCGAAACTGGGACATCCAGCCGACACCGGAGCCCGACATGCCGAGCGGCCCGATGGCAACCCAGCGTCAGGCGTCTGCCGATGACGCAGCGGCGCGCATGCGACGCCGTATGGACGATGTGACGGCCGAATGTGACATGAACGGCGTTATGCGCGAGATGCTGCACGATGCGGTCACGCTCGGCACGGGCATCGTCAAGGGGCCCGCAATCGAGAGCCGTACCCGGCGCCGCTGGGCCCGGCGAGAGATTGCGCCGGGGGCATTTGTCAGTGCCATGGAAATGACGCGGGATCTGCGCCCGAGCGTGCAACGTGTGTCGCCGTGGGATTTTTTCGTCGACCCGACCGCGACCGCTCTTGCCGATGCTGAGTGGATGGCTGAGCGTCACCGCATGACGCGGCAAGCGCTGCGTAACCTTGCTCGCGTGCCGGGATTCGACGCCGACGCCATTCGTGAGCTGCTGGAGGGGGAACCCAAGCGGAGCGCTTCTGCGGGCCGGGTCGACGAGGTGGCAACCGACAACGACGGACGCGTGATCGATCGCGGCCGCTACGAGGTGTGGGAATACCACGGCGAAATTGACCGTGAGGATCTGGCTGCCGCTGGTGTCGAAATGCCTGATGACGCGCTACTGCTGGTATCCGGTGTGGTGTGGATCTGCGATGGACATGTGCTGAAGGCATCTCTCAACCCACTCGACAGCGGAGAACCGCCGTACAGCGTGTTCGCATGGGAGCCAGACAGTACACGGCCGTTCGGCCTCGGTATCCCGGCTCTGTGCCGCGACAGTCAGCGAGTGGCCAATGCCGCATGGCGCATGCTGCTCGACAACGCGGCCATGTCCGTGATGCCACAAATCGTGATCAACAGCCAGATCGTGACCCCGGTCGACGGGGAGTGGGTGCTGCGCCCCGGCAAGCTCTGGCAAGTGACCGAGCGCAACACGCCGGTCAATGCAGCATTCGGAGCGTTCCCGGTCGCAGCAAACCTGAACGAGCTGATGCAGACATTCCAGACGGCGGCGCAACTGATCGACGAGGAAACGAGCCTGCCGCAGATCGCTCAGGGTCAGCAGACTCAGGCCACACCCGAGGTCACCAAGACTGCCCAGGGCATGGCCATGCTGCTGTCCGGCGCGTCTACCGTGCTGCGCCGTATCGTCAAGCGATTCGACGACGACATGCTGCGACCCACGCTCAGCCGGCTGTACGACTGGTTCATGCAGTACGACCAGGATGAAACGATCAAGGGAGATATGGAGATCATCGCTCTCGGGTCCAGCTCCCTGCTGGTCCGTGAGCAGACGCAGCAGGGGCTGCTGAATCTGCTTCAGCTCGCGCAATCCTCGCCGGTGCTCGGGCCGATGACCGATATTCCGGCGCTGTACCGCAAGTTGATGCAGTCGATGAGCATTTCCGCCGACGGGCTGGTGCTGACCGATGAGCAAATGAAACAGAAACAGCCGGCTGGGCCGCAGACGCCGCCACCGGAGATGATCAAGGCACAGGTGGATATGAAGCGCCTGCAACTGGACGAGCAAAAGTTGCAGATGGAGGCGCAGCGGCTGCAGATGGATATGCAGGCCCAACAGGCTGAACTGGCCATGCGCCAGCAAACCGAAATGGCCCGCGCACAGGCTGCCGCTGAGGCGGCACGCGCCGAGCTGGCCAAGGCGCAGTTGGATGCCCAGTTGGATGCGCACGACATGCAGTTGCGTGAGGCAACCGCCGAGCAGGATTCCCAACTGGCTCTACTGCGGCTGCAGTCCGACCGTGAACTGTCCGCTGCGCAGATCCAGGCAGCGCGAGAGGAAACGGAATTGACACTCGACAGCAAGCACAAACTGTTCAATGCCGAGGCGGCACTACGGCTGCAGACGGGGGCAGGCATCTGATGGTCGATATTCATTCCGACACCTGGGGCGCTGTCAGCAAATTCGTGGAGCAGTCCCTGCAGGATGCCCGTCAGCAGCTTGAGTCACCGACGCTCGACCACGACCGGTCGCAATACCTGCGCGGACGGATTGCCGCGCTGTGCGACGTGCTGGCACTGACCCGGGACCCGACGCCGCTGGCACCCAAGACGACCGGTTACTGACCCGCCTCATGGCGGGTTTTTTTCACCCTGCCGCCGCAAGGCCGCACACCCACCACGCCGTGAAAGGAAACACCGCATGGACACCAATCAACCTGCGCAAACCGCCAATGCCGGTCAGCTGGCAGAACAGCACTTCGAAGACGCCTTTGCCGAGTTCTCGGCCGCACAGGGTGGCAGCGCCCCCCTCGCCACCGAGCCTGCCAGCAAGGGGGGCGATGGCGATCCCGATGCGGGCAACCCGAAAACCGCCACTCCCCCGGACACGGCCATGCCTGCTGCCGAGTCCGGAGACGCGGATCGGCTGAAGGCGGAGCGCGATGCGGCTCTGCAGGCGGCGCGCAGCGATGCCGGCCGGCAGGCAGCGCTGCAACGGCGCCTTGCAGAAGAGCGTGAACGGCGCGCTGCCGCCGAGCGTGCGCTGCAGCAAAAGCTGGAACCGGCCTCGTCGCAAGACGACGCCACCATGGCTCAACTGGAAGCAGACATGCCTGAATTGGCTGCAGTGCTGAAAGCTGAGCGAGAGCGACACCGCGCCGATCTGGCCGCCGTGTCGGCGGCAGCCAGACTCCCGGCGGAGTCGCTGACGCGCGAAAACCACTTGACCCAGCAGTTCGCCGCCCTTGGGGCCGCGCACCCTGACTGGATGCAGGTGGTGAATGATCCGGCATTTCATGGCTGGGTCAATCAGCAGCCACTCCGTGTCCGCGACATCCTTAACAGTGATGACGCCGATGAGAGTGTGTGGCTGCTGTCGCAATTCAAGCGGGAACAGACGCAGGTCCAGACGCAGGCCAAGGCCGCTACCGACAAGGTAGCCGCCGAACGCGACCGGCGCCTGCAATCTGCCGTCGGTGTCCCGGCCAGAGGGGGGCGACCGGAATCGTCCGGCGCGCCCGAAGATTTTGAATCCGCGTTCGAGTTTTACGCGCGGAAACGCTGAGGAATTTTTGAATGGGTACCACTACCTATGGCTCGATCAGCCAGCGCACGGCGGCGTGGGCTGCCAATGAAATGCTGGCGCACGCCGAGCCGATCCTGGTGCTGGGCAAATTCGCCCAGGCCAAGCCGATCCCGAAAAACACGGCCGAGGCGGTCAAGTTCCGCCGCCCGGTTCCGTTCCCGCCGGCTGTCACGCCGCTGTCCGAGGGGGTCACCCCGACGCCCCGGGCCATGAACTACGTTGACGTACCGGCCACGCTGCAGCAGTACGGTGATGTGGTCGAGATCACCGACAAGGTTGCCGATGTGGCAGAAGACCCGGTGCTGAAAGATGCGACCGCGCTGTGCGGCGAGCAGGCGGCCGAGACGATCGAGGTGCTGACCTATGGTGTCCTGCGCGGTGGCACCAACGTGTTCTACGGCAACGGTGCCGCCCGCAACGCGGTCAACTCGGCCATCGGTTTGAACAAGCTGCGTGCAGTGACCCGATTCCTCAAGGCTCAGCGGGCCAAGGAGGTGACCAAGATGCTGAGCGGCTCGACGAACTACAAGACCGAGCCGGTCAGTGCGGCATTCATCGCGTTCGGCCATACCGACATCGAGGCCGATCTGCGCACCCTGCCGGGGTTCGTGCCTGTCGAACTCTATGGACAGTCGATGAAGGCGTTGCCGCACGAAGTCGGCAAGGTCGAAGGCATCCGATTCATCCTGTCTCCTGCGTTGGCGCCGTTCGTGGATGCTGGTGGCGCCAAAGGCGCGATGAAGTCGACCGCCGGCACCAGTGCTGACGTGTATCCGATCGTGATCGTCGGTCAGGACGCCTATGGCACGGTCGCGCTCAAGGGCGCCACGGCCATCACACCGATGGTGCTGAATCCGGGGACTCCCCGTGGCGGCGATCCCCTCGGCCAGCGAGGGACGGTGGGCTGGAAAACCTATTTCACCGCCATCCGCCTGAACGAGGCCTGGATGGCGCGGCTTGAAGTGGCTGTCACTGACCTGTAAGTAACCCGAAGTGCCCGCCCAGTGCGGGCATTTCTCTTTCCAAGGAGCGAATATGGACGAGATCCAACAGACCGAATCCACCGAACCCAAGCAAGCTGCCAGGCAACCCAAGGGCAAAAACGACAGTGTCGTCATCCACATCAGCAAGGAGCGTGGCGAGGCTGGCGATGTGTTCGTCGGCGTCAATGGCGTGAGCTATCTGATCAAGCGGGGTGTCGACGTGACGGTGCCGCGTGCCGTGCTGTCCGTGCTGCAAAACGCGGTTCAGGTCGAGTACGACCCGGAAACGCTCGATCCGCGCGAGGTGCCGAGCTATCCGTACAGTGTGAAGGGCTGATATGACCTTCCTTGACCTGTGCCGGCGCCTGCGGATGGAGGCCGGCCTGTCTGGTGACGGCCCGACCGCAATCGCCGGCCAGGTCGGCATCAACGCCAAGTTGATCGCCTGGGTCCGGCAGGGCTATCAGGACATCCTCAATCTGCCGCGTGACTGGGACTTCATGTGGCGTCAGGTCAGTATTGATCTGCCGGCTCATGCCGTCCGCGTGGATCTGGCTGGCGACTATCAACTGACCGACGTAGGGCGCATCGTCACCGATACCATGCGTATTGGTGGCGCTCGATGCCGGTTCGAGCCTGATTTCAGCCTGCTGTCCGAGATGCTGCCCGGTGCGCGACTCGTCTGGTCCCGGCTCCCTGATCGGCGTATCGCACTGGCGCCCGCCACTGATACGCCGGTCAGTATGGCATTCGACTACTACCGGGACAGCCATGACCTGATTTCGGATGCTGACGTCCCGCTGATGCCGGTGCCGTATCGCATGGCGATTGTCTGGCGAGCGTTGATGCACTACGCCGGGCACGACAGCGCTCCGGATCTGTATGCCACCGGAGAGCGGAACTATCAGCAGTTGCTGGCACAGATGGATGCAACCCAGCGGCAGATGTTACGGCGTGGCGGGGTTTCGCTTGATCGCATCGAATCGTTGCCTGCCACCGCTTATCCACTGGCGTAGGGGGGCGAATGAGTCAGATGGATTACACCCCGCTGGCCGGCGGGCTGGACCTGGCTGCCAGCCCGATGCAGATTGCAGCCGGCAGATGCTTGACTGCGGAGAATATCGAGCAGGTCTATGGCCTGTCCGGGTATCGCCGCGTTGATGGGTACGAACGATTCGATGGCCGCCTGCTGGCATCCACGGCCCGGTACTACATTGCCACGGCCTGCAACATGACCGCACCGTTGTCGGTTGGCGATATTGCCACTACCCCCAGTGGCTCGGCCGAGATCATGGCAATCGAGGGTGATGTGCTGGTGCTGGTCAACGTCTCCGGCTCGTTGACCGCCGGTCAGACGCTGTCTGTACTGGCAGAAGCCCGGGCAACGCTGGCTACCGATGCAGCCGCAGGCACGTTTGATTCGCCGGATTACCGAGCTCGTCGCCGCGCTGCCGTCGCATATCTGCGCGCCAAGATCGGGAAGGTACCGGGCAGCGGCCCGGTGCGCGGCGTCGCGGTATTCAACGCCCAGGTGTTTGCGCTACGCGACAATGCCGAGGGGACGGCCGCGGCGCTCTATCGGTCGTCGCTGACCGGCTGGCAGTTGGTCTGTGACCTCTTTCGCCCCGGCGGCAGCCTGCAGGCGGTAGTAGCAAACTTCATTGGTGCCACTGCTGGCCGGGCCTGGTATGGCTGCGATGGTGTCAATCCGCCATTCAAATGCGACGGCAGCACAGTGACATTCATGGCGCCAATCATGGGCAGCGAGGCGACCGCGAGCAATGCGGTGACGCCGGCTGCAGGCGACCTGACGTTTACGGTCGTCGAGACGTCGCGCAGTTGGGCGGTAGGTGACGAGCTGGAGGCGTGGGCCCCGGCCGCGCCGGCCAGTTGGCTGAAGGGCAAAGTCAAAAGCTATTCCGGTACGACGCTGGTGCTGACCGTGGCCGAGTTTGCCGGTGCCGCGTCGAGCGCCTGGCGCATTGCCCGCGCAGACCGGTCTGACCGGCCTCGCCGTGTGGCTGAGTTCAAGAACCATCTGTTCCTGGCCTATCCGAACGGGCAACTGCAGCACAGTAACCTGGGAGACCCGATGCGCTACACCACGACTGCGGGGTTGCTCGGGGTCTCTGACGAGATCACTGGCATGGCATCGCTCAAAGGGGATGTGTTCGCGGTGTTTTGCCGGGGCCGGATCGTGTTTCTTACCGGAGCCAGCAAGGCCGACTGGCAGTTGGCCACGCACTCGCAGGACATCGGCGCACGAACCAACTCGGCCGTGGAGACTGCCGGTAACGCGCTGTTTCTCGACTCGCGGGGCCTGACCAGTCTGGCCGCTACGCAGTCGTTTGGCGGATTCAGCGCGGCACTGCTCAGCCACGCGGCGCAACCGCTGATTGACGCAGCGACGACCAGTGCGATTGCTGCACGGGCGGTGAAGCGCAAGAACCAGTACCGGATCTACCTGCCCGGCGGAATGGGGATCACTGCTGCCGTGTGGCGACCGGCGCCAGTGATCGAGCCGAACTCGGTGGCGTTCACGACGTTTCGCTATGAGCACCAGTTCAGCACATTCGCCAATGGCGATGATGCGGATGGCGATGAATTCAACGTGTTCGGCACTACCGATGGCTGGGTAATGCTGGAAGACAGCGGGACATCGTTTGACGGTGCGCCGATTGCCGCCCGGATCGCGCTTCCGTTCCACTACCTCAAGCGGCCGGCGCAGAAAAAGCGGTTCCACCGTATGGCGTTGGAACTCAATGCGGCAGAGCCGATCGAGCTGCTCGCCCGGCACACATTCGACTACGACGGGCTGCGTTATGACCCCTCGATCGTGTACCGCGTCGATGCGCAGCGGCATGGGGCGGCATGGGGCGCCGCCGAGTTCGGTAATGCCATCTGGACCGGGCCAGGGGAGGACAGCCCAGTTGTTCACCTCGATGGGGTCGGTACCAGTATTGGGGCGCTGATCTGGCATGAGTCGGACGACACGCCTGCCTTCACCCTCTCGGGCATCAGCCTGTATTACTCGCTGCGAGGCGAGCAGCGATAACGGAGAACACGATGGCTCTACTGGCCTCAGGCATCAACACCGGCGCCTCCAGTGCGCAGGACGCCTATGCGAAAAACCAGATCAACGATCTGTACAAGAACGTATTGGGTCGTGACGCCGATCAGGCGGGGCTCGACTACTGGACAAAGCAGATGGCGTCCGGCGGCATGTCCTATGCGGACGTGCAGAACAGCTTTCTCGGCTCGGCCGAAAACCGGGCCAAGAACGACACGTCCTCGATCATCCAGCAAACCTACAAAAACGTGCTGGGCCGGGATGCGGATCAGGCTGGTCTCGACTACTGGTCGAAGCAGGGAGACAGTTCCGGTCTGGGTGGCGTGTTTGATGGTATCCGGTCATCTGACGAGTACCGGGCAAAAAACTCCAGCACGAATGCCATTCAGCAAGATTATCGGAACCTGCTAGGGCGTGACGCCGATCAGGCCGGACTCGACTACTGGTCCGGGCAAAATCTGAGTGGCGCAGACCGCGGCATGGCTTTCCTCAATTCTGCCGAGTACACCGGTGGAAACGGGGCCGAGTGGGCCCGTGACAAGGCTGCCAGCACTGCGGGGACATGGGGTGCGGGATACAGCGGGGTCTACAACCCGAAAACCGGGCAGGTGCAGATCGGCAACCAGTCGTTCGATCCGAATGACTATGCCGGTATCTACGGCGCCGCCCATGCAGACGAAATTGCTGCCAGCGGTCTGTCCGCCGCCGATCACTGGAATCAGGTTGGCCAGTTCAAGGGCTACGACTGGGGGTTGAATGGCATGCAGCAGCAAATCGCCAACCGCACCCCTGCGGGACACTACGACGCGAACGTCAACAGTCAGGTCGACGCGGCGAGCGAGACCATCGAAGGCCGACTGAAAAACCTGCTCGACCCGAATAACGCTGTGGTTCGCCAGGCCGGTGACCAGGCGCGGATGTCATTCGCCTCGCGTGGGCTGCTCAACAGCAGCATGAGCGAACAGGCTGCCATGGAAGCAATGGTGTCCAAGGCAATCGACATCGCCGGTCCTGATGCGCAGCGGTATTTCCAGAACCGGATGAACAACGTCGACTGGCAGAACAAATTCGCGCAGGACCAGCAACAACAGAGCTATGCCCTGCAGAACATGGCGGTTCAGCATCAGTACAACCGCGACCTGTCCACGCTGAACAACTCGTTTGACACCGGGAAAATCGACCAGACACAGAACTACTCGCTGCGGCAGAACTACCTGTCGGCGATCAGCCAGGCCAACGCGATCTATCAGGATAACGTCGCCCGGCTGCAGGCGGCGCAGATGTCCACCAAGGACAAGCAGACTGCGCTCGATGCAGCCAAGACCCTGCGAGACAGCAACATCGCGCTGATGAACAGCGCATTTGCCGCGCAGCCGGGCTGGGCCAAAGAGTGGAGCGTTGAGGCTGACAACCCGGACGTCAAGGCTGTGCCGACACAGCCCGGGGGGCGCTGATGGCATGGACACAGGGGGGCTCGTTCCGTGGGTTGCTGTCAGCCGGCATGGACGCCGCTGATGCACTCGACGAGAACGGATGGGCGACTGCACCCGGGCAGGAGCGTGGCGGGAATGCAGAGCATGCGGCCGGGCCGGTCAGCGCAGATGCGGCGGCGCGCAGTGCTTCAATGGCAAGTAGCGTACAGGGGGCACTCAACTCGACGGCCGGCCGTTGGGCGCGAGCGGTACTGTCTATTGCGGCGCCGCAATTTGGCGTGATGGCCAACATGATGTCGGTCGACCAGAGCCGCCCGGATGCGAAAGAGGCGACTCTGTCGGCCATGGCCGCGCCGGCAATCGGCATGCTGGGATTCGCCAAACCGGCGCAGGCAATCAGCAGCGCCTATAGCGCAACCAAATCGGCACAACAAGGCGACTACGCCACGGCGGCAGTCACTGGGCTGCTTGGCATGGGGATGCTCAACGGTGTCACTACCGGCAACCCGTTCGGTGACATGGCAGTCTCGCGCGGGCTGCTGGGGATTGCCTCGTTTGCGGACAGCATGCGCGGTGATGATACCGGCGGATGGGGGGTGTCGAGCAGGAACACCAATGCGGCTGTCGGCTTCAACGACAGTCTGGGCGGGCCGGCCAGCAATGGCGCAGCGAGCAATGGTGCGGACAACGATGGCGGATGGGGCGCGAGCCACCAACGATCTGTCAATAGCGCTGTTGGATTCAACAACTCCATGGGCGCGCCGGCATCGAGCAACGACAGCAACAACAGCGACAACAGCAGCACCAGCAGCAGCACCAGCAGCAGTTCCAGCAGCAGTTCCAGCAGCAGCTCCAGTAGCAGCTCCAGTAGCAGTGAGTAGGAGATAGGAGAAATGATGGACTTTGACTTCGGATTCAGTGGTGCCGGCAATGACAGTATCGACTACCTGTCCGGCCCATCGGCGGAGGCCGCCGCCGGCACGGACATGGTGTCCGGTTCGCCGTTCGGTGACAGCAATGTGGCTGAGCAGATCGGTTTCGGCAGCGGGGTGCTCAGCGGCGGTGATGGCATGTTCGGCTCGCTCGACGGCTCGTTTATGCCGGCGCTGAGCAGCTTTATGGATGGCGCGAAAAACATTGCCAGCAAGGGCGTTGACCAACTGGAGCAACTGGCCGGGAACAAGACCGCCCGGCTGGCGGCTGGCACGATTCTGCCGGCCGTTGGTCAGGCCATGATGGCGAAAGAAGCGATCAAGCAGCGCAACAGACAGCTCGACCGTCAGGAGCGGAATGCCGCGTGGGCGACACCGCAGCGCGAGCAGTTCCGGCAGGTCTCGCGCCCGACAGGATTGCTGGCCGCTGGCCAGCAGGCCGCACAGCAGCAGGCTGTCGCAGCCGCCGTCGCCCAGGCCACGCAACAGGAAAAAATCAAGGGGGTTCGCTGATGGCTGGACTGATCAATAGCGGCATGGCTGAACAGCAGGGGCAAAGTAGCGGTGGGCAACGCATCTACACCAAGCTGGTACTGATGACCCTGCAGTACCTGATGCAGCGTGACGCGTTCATGCAACTGGTGGCGCAGGCCCAGCAGGGTGATGCCGGGCAGGCCATTGGCGGCGGCGTGGTTCGTGCGCTGCTGGGGCAGCGCCAGGCGGCGCAGCAGGCAGGTATGCAGATCGACACCGGCATGCTCTCGGCGGCCAGTGTGGAAATCGCGCAACGCCTGGCGGAAGCATTCGCGCTGCTGGGGGTGGTGCAGGATGCTGAATCGACGGCGCGTGATGCCATCGAGTACGGCAAAACGCTGACGCAGGGCGGGGGCGGGCAGGCAGCTCCTGCCGACCAAGAGCCCGCCGAGCCGGCGCCTGTTGGCGCGCCTGACGAGATGGAGCCCGGCATGTCTGCGAACGAGGTGATGCAATGAGCGGGCTGATCCAGGCGGGAATCTTGTCCGGGCTGGGCGATATGGCAAAGGCCGCATATGCGGCCGATGTCTCTGCCGAAACGGCGCAAGCCAAGGCGCGTGCCGATCTGCAGAAAACCCTGCTTGAACAGCAGCTCAAGAATCAGGGCGCCATGGGGGTGGAGGAAGCCAAAAAGCTGCCGCTCGACATGAGCAGCCCACGGGTGCAACAGGCCATTGCGCTGAATACCGGGATGAGTACGCCGGACGTTAAGGGCGTTGTTGACTCCTTGGGAAGTCCGGATCTGATTTCACCCAAGAACGCCAAGCTCATGGGGAATCTGTACAAAAAGGTTTCTGCCGCCTATGCGCAGCTCAACCCGGGGCAGGCCTCGGCCGCCAAGAGCCTGGAGGACGCTCGCGGTGCGCGGATGGGTAACGATCTGGATGTGCTGACGCTCAACGGCAGGGTGCCATTGGCTGCCCGTCAGCAGTTCGAGAGCGCCAAACGTGGCGCGGCGCCGTACAGTGTGGATGGCGGCGTGCTGCTCGACAGGAATACGGGGGCAGTGGGGCAGCTTCCGGACATGCCGGCCAGTGCGGACCGTTCGGAGAATGTTCGCACGGCAAACACTCTGGCAGGGATGATTCGCAGCAATGACATCAACATCCGTCAACTGCAGGGCATGAAGAACGATCCGTTGATGTCCGGCGATCCCGCCAAGGTCGCTGATCTGGAGAACCAGATCAGCGAGTTCCGTCGGGAGAATGCCGAACACAGGCAGCGCATTGATGCGTTGCTCGGGCAAGGGCAACAAGGGACTACCACGCCGCCATCAACCGGCCGGCAACGTGGCAACGTGACAGGGTTCCTCGGGCAGTAAACAGCACAGCACCCCGCCATGAGCGGGGATTCAATTTTCAGCCTCACGGTTTCCGTGGGGCTTTTTTATTGGCCAACGGCCCAATGTACACGCGAACGGACAAAGTGACTCGACTCTATGACCGGCACAAAGCCGAATTTTCTGCGTCGATGACCGCACTTCACCTGACCCCCAGTTTGGGGCAGGGCATACCTCCGGTGGCAAATCGGCTGTTCAGCCTGTGCGGCAAGGGCCTGAGCCGCTGGCGCTTCGTCAAACCGAGGCTGGTCGCGCGCCTGACCGCGCTTGAGTGGCAGTCGCAGTCATCGCTGCTGCTTGAATGATGGCATGCCGCGTTTTTGCAAAAGCCAATTCTGGCGTTTGCTGCAAAAACAACGTGTTGACGCACTGGCTCAGTAAATCACTTTCATCTCGGCATAGCCGCAGGCATGGCATTCATAGAGCCGGTGCTGTGCCTCATCCCCAAAATCTGGGGCGGGCATGACTCGGGAAACCCTGAACATGTGCTGTCGGCATCTTGGGCACAGCTCATCAATATGAGTCGGCTGCTTATACCTCGCCCCTTGAAGAAGGGTTACCAGCTTTTCGCTCAGATCAGAGAGTATCAGCATGTCAAATGCTCCTGTGCATCAGCCTTGCAGTATTGGTCATGACGTATAAATAGACCATCTGAGATCGTATCGCATCGTCCACCCAACCCGCTTCGGCGGGTTTTTGCATTTCTGGAGACCGGCATGGCCGACACTCAACCCCCGATCACTGGCACTGATGGCGTGGACCTCGATGTATCTGGCCTGCTGAACCTCGCCGACCAGCCCCCTGTGGGCATACGCGTGCCAGTCGGTGCGCCTAAGGGCGACTCTCGCGGCCGCGCCGTCACGGCTGCGGACCTGGTTGCTCCAGCTCAATATGCCCCGCTGATCACCGCCGCAGCTCAGCGGCATGGCATCGACGTCGACATCCTGACCGCGCAACTGTTTCAGGAGTCGAGGTTCGATCCGCGTGCGGTTTCTCCTGCTGGTGCCCGAGGCATTGCGCAGTTCATGCCGAAAACGGCGTCGTCCATGCGGGTCGATCCGTCTGATCCGGCCAGCGCCATTGATGGCGCCGCGCGGCTGATGGGCGAGAATCTGGACCGCTACCGCGGCGATTATGCGGCCGCACTGTCTGCTTACAATGCCGGCACCAATTCGACCCGGTGGGGTAACCCGGAGACGCTGGATTACGTCGCAAAAATCCGCGACTACGCACGCACCATCAAGGCAGGGAAAGCCCATCAGCAAGCTGCCCGGCAAGAGGCCACGGCTGCGCAGAATCATTCGCTCATGCGCGCCACTGAAAATCGCGATGCAGAACAGATCCGTAGCGCAAAACCGGCCCAGGCCCAGCAGACGGCCGGCGCCGCTGCCGCTGATCCTGCATTCCTTGGCAAGGGCATTCTGCCTGGTTTGGTCTCGGCCCTGCGCGACAGTTCCGGCGTTGCAGTTGGCCGTGCAATCGAGGGGGCCGGTGACCTGATTCATGCGATCACGCCGGATGGTTTGCTGCCGGAGGATGTCGGCGGGCGGATTGCTGCTGCCGGCCGCGATCTGGTTGCTCGTCATGAACGCCTGGCTGAAGCTAGCCAGCCCGACATCCAGAACAGGGACTTGCGTGCTGCCTATGGGGGCCTGCAATCGACCGTACGCGCTGTGCCGGCACTGGCGGCAGCCGTGGCCACGCGCAACCCGAATGTAGCGCTAGGCGTTATGGGGGCCGACAGCGGTGTGCAGGCGTACAGCGATGCGAAAAACGCAGGCCGTTCTACCGCACAGGCCGTGCTACACGGTGCAGCGTACGGGCTGACCGAGGCTGCCAGCGAAAAATTGGGCCTTGGCTTTCTGGCAGAAAAGTTGGGTAAAGCCGGGTTCGCGCGCCTGCTGTCTGGCTACCTGCTGCGCGATATGCCCAGCGAACAGGCTGCGACGATTGCGCAAAAAGCACTCGACTACGCGACACTGACTCCCGAGAAAACGCTGGGTGATTTCAGGTCCGAAATATTGGGGGACATGCGTGATACCGCGATTGCTACCGCAGTACAGGGTGGCATCATGGGTGGAGCAGGCCATGCCGGCGCCAAGCTGTTGAACCGTGGGGCGGATCGTGCCGCAGCGAGCGGCGCCCCGGATTTGGCTGGTGCACAAACACAAGCCGCCGCGCCGGATGGCGGAAATCTGGCCGGCAGCCTGTCGGAGACGGACTCCCTGGAAGAGACGCTGCGTGCGGCAGCCCGTGAATATCACGGCGATGTACCGACGCAGGAACCCAGCGACCTGCGTCAGCGCCTCGGCATGGCTCAGCCCGCCGGCACGCCGCCGGCAACCACGTCGATCCAGACGACCAGCGTGCAGCCGGTCGAGGTCCACGGGGGGGACATGACGCCGGCTGTGTTGCAGGAACAGGCAGCGCAACGCCAGGCGAAAGCGGATGCGACCACTGCACGACAGACGGAGTGGGAAGCGGCGCTGGCCGAGCTCGACGCGCGCAAACAGCAGGAGCTTGATGCGCTGGCGGCGGATGGTCATATCGGTCGCGCCGAGTACGACAATGCCGTGATGGATGCCATGTCGGCATCTGAGCCGGTGCCGACAGTAATGGCCCAAGCCTTTGCTGACGCGCAACAGCGTGATGCTGATCCGGCCGGGCGCAGATTCAGCCTGAATGACAAGGATGAGGCCCCTGACGCCGCGCAGAGCAATGGGTTCACTCCCGACGCCTTGCGTACCACGCTGCAGTCCGGCGACATGGGTGGACTGATCGACGGGCTGATCGACGGCGGTCGTGTTGTGCTGCATGCCGATGCCTCCACGCTGCCCGGCACGGCCCCGGCTGATACGGTCGTGCAGGGGATGACGGATGCAGATGGCACGGTCCACCTGGTGGCGGGCAACCTGAATGCCGACAATGCGACCGCTGTACTGCTGCATGAAGCGTTTCATGGTGGCGGCCAGTCTCTGCTGGGAGACAAGGCGTGGACCGGCCTGATGGCCCGAGTCAACCGCATTGAGCGTGCCATGCGTGGCGGAGCGTTCTGGCGCGCTGCTGCTGAGAGTGTCGGGCATGCCAACCCGGGGGCCTCGCTGCGAACGGAGGAATTTGCGGCCTACGCCATCGAGCACTATGCCCAGGCACCACAGTCTATTCGCAAATGGGTCAGTGACATCATGGGTACGGTGCAGGCATGGACGCAGCGTCGATTCGGCATCCAGATCGGCCGTGTAACTCCCGCGCAACTGCACGCTCTGGCCCGTGCGGCTCTGCAAGTGCCGGCCATGACGGACCGCGCACCCGCCGCTTCGGTTGCCGACCAGAAAGCACCGCCGTTTGGCCAGCGCCAAGGGCTGTTCCAGCTACCACCGATTGAGGCGGTGACGCTGACGGGGCTGGAACTGGGCAATGGGCTGAGCAAGAAGGGGCTGGCTCAGGCGGCTGACAAGCTGTTGCGGGAGATTCAGCATGCCGGTGTTCCACTGCGTAATCAGGACAGCGGGTGGAATCTGGTGATTGCGAAGGTGGACCGGCAGAAAATGGGTGACAACCCTGGGCTTTCGGCCGCCGACAGCAAGGCGGTTGCTGCAATCCGCGAGCTGGTTGACCGCGCTGTTGTGGCTGAATCGCACGCTGATGCCGAACACGGTAATCCTGATGTACAGGCCATTCACAGGCTATACGCGCCGGCGATCATTGAAGGGAGGCCGTACCGTGTGAAACTGACGGTGAAGGACTACTCGGGAAAATTGGGGAGAAGGAATCTGCATGCAATTGAATCGGCAGAAATAGAAAACGCCCCTATGGGAACCTTGCCGTCCTACTCCACTGCGGAAACCACAGTTCGGACAGCTCAACCAACCTCGGGGCGCACTTTTACTATAGCCGAACTGCTGTCTGGTGCAAAGCGGGATGGAGATGGGCAGTCATTCGCCGATGACGATGCGCGCTACAGCCTTCGCAATCCGCTGCGTGCGGGCCAGCCGGCCGGGAATGAAATTGCGCCCGAGACCTGGACGGAAAAACAGATCCGCATGCAGGCCAACAGGTTCAGCCGGGTTGAGCGTGTCGAGGCACAGTTGCGCCGCATGGGGATTGCCGTCCCGGCCTGGCTGTCGCCCACAAATGCCGAGATCAGCTATCACGGCCGTCGTGCCGAGAGAATGGCCGATCTGCGCGATAACGAGGTGCAGGCGCTGGCGGATGCCATGGCGCAGAACCGTGTCCGGCCTGACCGATTCGATGTGTATCTGCTGGCTCGTCACGCCCATGAGGCAAACCGACATGTAGCTGAACGTGGCGGTAGCAGCGATGGCGGTAGCGCCATGACCAACCAGCAGGCGGCTGACCTAATGGCAGGGCGTGATGTCATCATGAATGAGCATACGGCAAGCGCACATGGCCGGGTGGCGGCACGCCAAGTGACGGTGCGAGGCTTTTCGCCAGACGAACTGACGCGGCTGAGGGCGGTTGCCGTTCCGCTTGATGCGCTGGTGGAGAAATCCCGCCAGCTTAATGTTGAGTATGGGCTGGAATCCAAGGAAACCGTAGATGGCTGGCGGCAGATGTTCCAGCACTATGTGCCTTTGGCAGAGCAGGTCGGCGTTGCAGCAGCAGGCGGCGCGCCCGGAAAGCAGTCCGGGTTCAGCGTGAAGGGCGGTGCCCGGCATCGAACAGGGCGTAGTAGCGTGGCGCCAAATATCACGGAACAAGTGATCCGTCAGGCAGAGGATGCGATTGCTCGTGGTGAGAGCAACCGAGTGGCTGGCGTGTTTGTGGCGTTGGCCCATTCTCTCCGGGGGAACATGCCCGTTGCACCGATTGGCAAACCGCTGTTTGAGCTTGACCCGACTGATCTGCGGAAATATGTCCGAGACGGGAAAATCGTCCAGGGCGAATTTCCTGTGGATTTTGGCCACGACATCCTGATCGCGCGCATTGACGGCCGGGACGTGCCGGTCCGCATTAATGACCCGGCACTGGTCGAGTCTGCCCGCAACCTGGATGCCCCGCAAATGTCGGCGCTGCTTGAGCGGGCCGGGGCCCTGACGCGCTTGCTGTCGATGACCTACACCGCGGCCAGCCCGTCGTTCTGGCCGGTGGCGTTCCTGCGTGACCTGCAGTCGGTCGCGGTTCAAGGTGGGCGATTTGGCAAGGGTATCGTGGGTGGCATGCTGCGCCCGGGCGTGCTGTCCAGCAGTCTGGGGCAGGCATTCCGGCATGAATTCACTGGCCGAGAGTCACCTGAATTCAGCGCGTTTCGCCGTGATGGTGGTCGCACCGGGTTTGTTCAGGTCACGCGGGAGCTGGCTGAAAAGCGTGCAGACCTGCTTGGCGCCATCCGTGCTGCGGAGCCCGGCTTTAATGGCCCCAAGGCCAAGTCGGTGATTCGGCGGCTCTGGCGCTACTACCTGGCGACAGGGTCGGCGCTGGAGACTGGCGTGCGGTTTGCCGCATACCAATCGGCCCTGTCTCAGGGCCAGGACAGCGCCTCGGCCGCGCGAGTCGCCAAGGAGATCACGCTCAACTTCAACCGCAAGGGTGCGGGCGAGAACGCTATACGGATGGCAGCGTTGTACCCGTTCTACAACGCCAGTGTGCAGGGCATCCGCAACACCGCCATCACGATGCAGAACCGGCGAGTGCAGACGGCCATGGCCGCGTTCGGTGGCATTGCATTGCTGGCGCAGTTGGCACTGCTGGGCAGCATGGATGACGACGAGCGGGACGATCTGATGAACAACCCGGCGTACCGGGATGATCGCATCGGCAACATCCTGATCCCGACCGGGAATCCGGAGAGACCGTATGCGAAAATTCCGGTTCCGCCAGACTTCTCGTTCGTGACGGCTACGGCCAGCGCCATGACCGACATGCTGTATGGCGGGGAGGGTGCCGGCTGGCGTGCTGCTGGCAGCCTGCTGCAAGGCTCTGCAGTTGCGTTCTTGCCGCCGCCGTTTGGCGACGTCGCACGCGCTGTGACGAATGCACCTGACGGTGCCGGCAAGAAGGCCGCGTTTGTTGCGGCCACGCCAGCGATTGCCAAGCCTCTCGCGCAGATCGCGAACAACGTGAATTATCTCGGCCTTCCACTGGTGCCCGGCCGAGACGACTCGATCACGCCTGAGGCCTACCGTGCGTATCGGCGGAACCGGACCGGCTGGGCCGCAGGGCTGGCTGACTGGCTTAACCGCAGTACGGGTGGCAATACAGCGCAGTCTGGCCACATTGACATCAGCCCGGAAATGATCCTGAACCTGACCCGGTCGTATGGCGGCGGGATCGCCGGTTTTATTCTGCAGGGGAGTGATGCACTGACTAATCCGCAGAAAAGCTGGCTGGATCTTCCGGTCATTGGCCGGCTGTCGGCGAATCCTGACGCGCTGGATCGCGGGCGGGATTCCGTGGTCAGGGAGTCAATGGACGATGCGTCGCGCCTGTTAAAGCAGTACAAGGCATTGAGAATTGCCGGCGATGCAGAGGGGGCTGCGGCGATTGCGCAGCAGATGGCGAGCACTGGCGACATGCAAAGGGCTGGGGCAGCCAGCCGTGCACAGGCTGTCATGACGCGGATGAACCGGGCAGAAAACCTGCTGGGGACGCGCAGTGACGATGAGGCAATGCAGCAACGTGCCATCTATGAGCAGCAGCGCAAGTTGCTGGCTCAGCAGATGCGGAAAATTGACCGTGCTGCGTCAGTAAGGTGAAGTAGGGGCCGGCATGTGCTGGCCCCATCTTGCGCGAGGTGGCTATACTGGCGAGATTCATCCTTCCGTCATAGCTGGTATTGCCATGAAAATCACTGCATTACTATTGCTGGTCCCGTTGCTGGCTGGAGCCGCCGACCTTGGGCCTGAAACAAATGGACAACCCGTTTCGTCTGCTACATTCTTTGGGCATGAATTTACCTTGCCGGAGGGGAATTGGACACAGGTTGCATTTGAAAATAATTTTGACGCAAAAGGCGAAATCCCATTCAAAAACGCCATTCTGTTAGATACTAATAAAAAGGGAATTAAACAGGAGTGGAGAATCAGGATTGGTCATAGTGATCACATAAGGCGCCGCTGGCTTGATGAGCTGTGCAAGAGGAATAATTTATACTGGAAAGAATCCATTAATGATGGCGTATGGAAGCAGTACTGTGTAACAGTGAATCATGTCGCATGGCAGTTCAATTGGCAGAGTGGGTCTTATTACATGCAAAGAGCAAGATACTTGATGGATAAGGGGTTTGTTGGAGACAGGACAATTATTCAAGTCAGTGTGGTCGGTTATAAGAATAGTGATTATGTTTCGGTGGTTTATGAAATTGATCCAGCAATGTATGGCATAAAAACTCAGTACACAAACTGGGATTTAAGCGACTGGAATGTTAACAACATCACAAAATTTCCAGAAAAAAAAGCCTTTATGGATCGCGTGGTGGCATTTGCTGAGCGATTCCACCCACAGTATTACGCCTATCTGTATGGGAAATTGCCTGACGGCTCGCCTGAGCCTGGGATGATAAAGTTTGAGTAAGCCTAAGGTGTTCCCCGCGGGCGCGGGGATGAACCGCGCGAGTCGTACCTGGATTGTTTCAGTCTGGAGTGTTCCCCGCGGGTGCGGGGATGAACAGTGCGATCACCTGGTCGTGTCTGCTGCAGGAAAGACGATCGTCAGCATCCTGTTGATGCCAGTAAAATCATAATGGCGTCCTAACTGACGCCAGATACGATGACGAAACTCGCAAAACAATAGGTGCTTGATGGTGCAGAAAAATAACGACATTGATCTGACGGCTGACGAGAGAAGAGTCGCCGCCAAAAAGGAAAAAGCGAGGCAGATTGCATTGGGGATCACCCACTACCGGTGGTCGAGTAGTCACGACGAAAGCGTGTGCGAACGCTGCACGACCAACTACGGCAAGGTCTTCCGCTGGGATGAGCCCCCGCCGACAGGCCACCCTGGTGAAGGGAGGTTCTGCTCGCGGAAAGAAGGGTGCCGTTGCATAGCAATCCCGGTTTTCAACCAGAGTTAACTGAAGCCCACCAAGAGGTGGGCTTTTCGTTGACACGGAATCGTGTTCCATGGACGACAAGGAGTGATGGTGCTGCTCGTCAGTTCTTGCCGTTTGGATCGTATGTTTTGGTGCCGGGCTGACCGGTGTACGGGTTCACGTTCCCTTGAGTTGACCAGTTGTTGTTGAAATTTCCGTCAGCGCGAGAGCGTTCATGGGACTGTACATGCGTGCCATCCCGACGGGTGTAGCCGTCAACGTGAACGCTGTTTGTGCTGGATCCGGTTTCTCTGCTGCTGCCATAGTGGCTGCCATAGTGACTACCGGCAAATGCTTGGGCGCTGACCAAGACTGCTATTACTGCAATCAGCTTGTTCATGATGGTCCTGAATGACAGTTGAAAACTGTTTAGCATAGATCATAAAAAGACCGGTGTCATTTGTTGGCGGTTGACTGGTGTGTCCCGTTGACACGCCGCCTGCCCGTGGCGATACTGACGGTTCCTAAATCAAAGCGCTCTGAACCGGCGCGTTCGCTCCTTTGCGGGTGGAAAGCCGGTTTTTTATTGCCCCTATTCGGCATGCGTGCGTCTGCGCGCAGCCATCCCGGTCGATGGGGGCTGCGGGTACCCGTAAGGGCCCGGCGCTTTTCGCCTTTGGCGCTTTGAGCGTAGGACAGCCCCCACCCCTGATTGGGTGGAAAATCCTGAATCAAAGGAGGCCACCATGGCCGCTCAAACCCTCATCGCCCCCAACTTCTACAATCTAGAGCCGAATCATCTGATCTCCATGATCGGAGACGAGTTGCGCACCACCTCCCTGAAGGTGGCAGAAGCATTTGGCAAACTGCACAAAGATGTTCTGCGCAAGATCGGAAACCTCGATTGCTCGCCAGAATTTGCGTCGGCGCATTTTTACGCCAACGTGGAAAATCAGGCAGTTGGCACATCTCGTCGTGACATGAAGTACTACGAGATGACGAAGGACGGGTTCATGTTCCTAGTCATGGGGTTCACCGGCAAGAAGGCCGCACAGATCAAGGAGGCGTACATCAACGCCTTCAACTGGATGGCCGCGCAACTGTTCGGCAGGCCGGTCGCAGCCAAGACCACCACCGACGCCCGCACCCCGCTGCGCGCCGCCGTGAGCATGCTGGTCGGGAAACGGTCTCTGATGTACCCAGACGCCTACGCGCTGGTCCATCAGCGGTTCGGCGTCGAGCATATCGACCAGTTGGCGCCGGAGCAGATCGGTCAGGCTGTCGAGTACGTCCACCGGCTGGTGCTGGAAGGCGAGGTGCTGCCGGCAGAGAAGGTGGCGCCAGTGGGCGCTGGCATGCAAGACATCAGCGGCCTGTGCAACCACATGGCGTGGCTGTCTGCATGGTGGGACCAGTTCGGGCCCGCTATCAGGGAGTTGAGCCCACGGCTGGCAGGCCGTATTCACGACCACTTCAATGATGGAATGGCGTTCGCCAGCAATGTTTCGAGCCGTGCAGGGATAGACCTCCCTGACCGTGGCCGCCTGGAAAATCACTGCTGGCTCAAGTAGAGCCGCACGCAGCACTACACACAGCCCGCCTGTCCTAGCGACAGCGCGGGTTTTTTATGTCCACCGCCCGGCCCTGCGCCGGGCTTTTTCATGGAGGGGTCATGACAGCAAACAATGACTATTTCGATCACCCGAACCGTAATGACCGGCTGGTCGATGGTGATACTGCCCGGGCTCGGGATGTGAACAAGCTGTTCGATGCGGTCAGTTCGGCGTTCACCGCTGTCGAAACGGATCTGAGCAAAACGATCACGCTCCCGGACGGCGCGACGACTGCCAGCATTCCGCCAGCACCAGCAGACCGGGCGCATCAACTGCTGGCGTTTGATTCCAGCGGCAATGTAACTGTGCTGCCGGGCGGAGGCCCGAGCGTCCGGGCGGGAAAGATGCTGATTTATGACCAGAACGGCAACCCGGTGCTGCAGATGGCGATCGACATTGCCACCGTACAGTCGGTGTACAGCGCGGCGGCAGCCGCAGCGGCTTCGCAGGTTTCGGCGTCCGCCAGCCAGGGTGCCGCAGCGGCCAGTGCAAGTCTGGCGCAGGAATGGGCATCCAGCGCAGCCGGGTTTGCTGCAGCTGCAGATTCTGCGCGGCTGCAGGCGGCGGCAGTGGCCGAATCGGTCGCTGACGGGCCGGTGGTGTCGGTCAATGGGCATCACGGCGTCGTGACCCTGAGCGCCGCCGATGTCGGCCTGTCTCGTGTCGACAATACCGCCGATGTGGATAAGCCGATCAGTGACGCCCAGCGTACGGAGCTGGATGCACTGCGCCAGTACGTCGACCAGAACAAAACCACTCTCGCCACCATCCAGGCGGCAGCCCTGTCTTTCTGAGGATTCATCATGGCAAAAACTTTTACTGCCCCATTCGCGCAAACTCCGCGCACCGCTACCGCTGTCGTCACGGCGGCGGCCGGCGCGCTGACGACTGATTCTCCGACCGGCGTTGTCGAGCTGCTGACCGCCGGCGCTGACGGCGCGATCCTGACCAGGCTGACGGCCATGCCGCGTGCGACCGTCACGGCATCGTCGCTGCTGCTGCTTCTGTCGTCTGACGGTGGCGTGACAAAACGGCTGATTGATTCCGAGCTGGTGACTGCACAGACCGTGTCCACAACTTCGGCTATCGCGGAGACGACGTTCGCGAATTACAGCGAGGTCGCGCCGCTGCGGATCGGTGCCGGTGACAAGCTCTATGTTGGGAGCCAGGTCGCGCTGGCCGGTGGGATTGTGTTTAAGGCGGAGTGGACAGACTTCTGATGCCATATCCATACGGGATGAAAGGCAGCATAAGCGGGCTGCAGTATCGTCGAGGTCGCCGACGCGAGCTGATGCCGGCAATGACGACTAATATCACCGGCCCACGCCTCGGTCAGAGGTTGAAGCCAGGCGACAACTTCTTCTTGACTGATACAGGCCTCACAAAATGGGAGGTTCCCGCAGATGGTGTGTACGAGGTTGTGCTGGTCGGCGCTGGCGGATTGGGTGGAGGCCGGTTTTCTGCCGGCAATGGTGCTGGCGGTGGTAGCGGCTACATTTTCGGCATTGAAGTGCGCCTGTATGCAGGCCAGCGCATTGATATTGGCATTGGTGTGATGTCATTTACGTCGGACCCAGGCACTAAAACCATTTTCGGCCGATTTGAAGCTAACGCCGGCGAAAGAGGGGGCAATTCATTGGTTTCTGATGGCGGGCGCGGTGGCAATGGCGGACGCGGCGGCCAAGGTGGCGGCAATTTCTATGGCGGTGATGGGGCGCCGGGAGATGGCGGCCTATCTGACACCACCAACCCGTACTACAGCTATCTATCTGGTGCTGGAGCCACCGGCGGATCTGCCGCTAGAGGCAGCGGAGGGGCTGGTGGTGGCGGGTATCGCAAAGGGAATTTTGGTCGTGGTGGCAATGGAGGAACCGATATTAATTCTGGTGGAATCCCCGCTCTCGATGGCTGCATCGACATAACGTATTTGCGCCCATAAAGGACAAGACAAATCATGATCAAAATCCAATCCGGCATCGCCACGCGCGAGCCGGTCCCGGCATTCCTGATTGGCCTCGCGCCGGAATCGCTGCTCGACCTGTCGTGGACTGATCCGGCGTTGGGCGTGCGCGACTGTGCGTGGTGGCCGGCTGAATATGCCGACACTCCATACGACGACAGCACGCAACGCCTCGGCGCCGAGCAGCTGACTCCAGACCTGGGCCGGCATGTGGTGGTCGTATCCCGTGAGGTCGTGCCGCTGACCGGTGATGAGATTGCGGCAGAGATGGAGGCTCGAAGCACAGCAGAGGCAACGGCCGTCCGTATGCAGCGTGATGCACTAATCGCTACTACCGACTATCTGCTGATGCCGGATTACCCGATTGATGACAAGCGGTTGGCCGATGTGCGTGCCTACCGCCAAGCGCTGCGCGACGTGCCGCTGCAAACTGGGTTCCCGCAGGCCATCGACTGGCCGACGTCACCGATCATCACCGAGTAACGGGCCGCTTGTCAGTTCCACTTGAGCCACGCCGGGTTGCTATCTAAATTCACTGTGACCCCACCGCATGGGCCGGTGTGAGGTCAAGTGGCCCCGGTTTGTAATGCAGATCGGGGCCTCTTCATGTGCCCTCAGCGCGGGCTGACCAGCGGTTGTTGTTTTTAGCGCGCAGGGGCCGGAATGCCTGCCGGCTTATGCCAAGATTAGATCTCCAACCGAGAGGAGGCACGCTATGGGGTTGAAAGAAGGTGATCATGTGTTGCATGCCGAGTCAGGCGCCGAGTTGGTCTTTCTCCGCGAAGCGAAATTTGACGAATTCATCAAACCTGTGCTCTGCGCCTCTCTGGATGTGCGTGGCGCGCGCGTGGTGGTCGAGCAAACTGACCTTGTCGCTCGTCCTCCAAGAGCGTGGGCGAATGTGCCAAGCGTAATACCTATTTCGGAGTAATTATTTCTCAAGCACATAACCCGCCTTGAGCGGATTATTTCTTCAGGCCCGCACAAAGCGGGCCTTTTTGTTTGCCCGCCGCGTGCGGGCTTTTTCACGTCCGAGGGGACTGTATGAGAGACAACGCACTGGAGGTGACAACCTCGACGGTCGCCAGCAAGGTGACCTATGGCGGTGCTGGCGGAACGATGCTCGGCTGGCTGCTGAGCAGTGAGGGCGTGGCGCTTATTGGCCTGCTGGTTGCTGTTGGCGGCCTTGCCGTCAACTGGTACTACAAGATGCGGCAGGACCAGCGCGATCAGGCTGAGCATGCTGCGCGTATGCGGGAGCTGGAATGATGCCACCAGCCCTGAAAACCCGCATTGCGGCTGCCGTCGCCGGCGGCGCGCTGGCGATTGCCGTGCCGCTGACCGGCTATTTCGAGGGCCTGCGCCCCATGGCCTATCTCGATCCGGTCGGCATCCCGACGATCTGCTACGGCAGCACGGCCGGTGTGCGAATCGGTCAGCGCCGGTCGCAGGCCGAATGCGACCGGCTGCTGGCCGGCGAGCTGGGTCAGGCGCTGGCCGTGGTCGACCGCAGTGCGCGGGTACCGATGCCGGATACCCGCCGGGCGGCGCTGGCGTCGTTCGTCTACAACGTCGGGCCGGGCGCATACCAGCGTTCGACCCTGCTGCGCCGGCTGAACGGCGGTGACACTGTCGGCGGCTGCAACGAGCTGCTGCGCTGGAATCGTGCCGGCGGCCAGGTGCTGCCCGGCCTGACTGCACGCCGTGAGGCGGAGAGGGAACTATGTCTGATGCACTGATCCGATGGATTGCCGGCGCGCTGGCTGTCCTTGCGCTGCTGGCCGGCGTC
Source organism: Microvirgula curvata (assembly GCF_054781615.1). Taxonomy (NCBI): domain Bacteria; kingdom Pseudomonadati; phylum Pseudomonadota; class Betaproteobacteria; order Neisseriales; family Aquaspirillaceae; genus Microvirgula; species Microvirgula curvata. The sequence goes on from NZ_BAAGUB010000015.1 coordinate 136,654, forward strand.
TGGTGGCACGGCTGGCACACCCGCGACCTGCAGGCCGAGCGCGCCGTTCAGGACAGGGCGCTGGCCGACGCCCGTCAGGCCCTGGCCGACTTCCGCACCGAGTCCAACCGCCTGAACACCATCGCCGGCGACATCCAGCAACGCGTCGACCAGATCAACACCAACGCCACCCGGCACACCACGGAGTACCGTACCTATGCGATGCAGAATCCCTTGCCTGCCGATTGCCGTTTTGATGCTGAGCGCCTGCGCCGCAACCAGTCCGCCATCGATGATGCCAATACAGCCATCGCTGCCAGCCAATCTGGCGGCGCCAGCACCACAGATCGAACGCCCGACCAGCGATAACCCGGATGATCTGGTCGAGCGCTATCTGGTTCTGGTGCGACAGTATGTGGTCTGTGTCGTGGAGCGGGCAGGGCTGCAACAAGCCGTCACACCATAATGCTGATGCCCTCTCTATGCAGACCCGCCGGACCGTTCAGAAGGGGGGGCAGCACCCAGTTTCTGGCTTTGCGAGTTCACCAGATTGGGCTATCTTCGGGCGGCAGGGAGCGCTGATCCTGCAGCAACTTATTAATGCGATCATGCAAGCCTTGCCGGTACAAGGTTCCACCGATGTGCACCAGAGTAGCAAGGTCATTATCTGACAGGCGCTCCGCTGTTACATCAATCCAACTTGCCAGGACTGCAATGGCGTCCTCAATGGCAGATTCGTCCTCCGCCATATCCAGCAGCTCTGCCTGAGCCTCAAATTGCTCGATGATGGGATGCCGGTCATTCATGTTTGTTTCTCCAAGTCCATCGGGGGAGAAGCTGCGCGGCTCCTTCAGCTCTTACGACCGATAGCGGCCAAGGCCAATCGGATTCCCTCGCTGGCGTTGCCACCACCTAGCGCCACCGCATGCTGATGGCTGGGGACATCCAGATAGACGGATATGCGCTTCCCGCCCTCTAGCACCCTCGGGTGCCCCGTCTTAGGCCACTTGATTTCATCCAGACGGCCGCGCCAGTAGTGCTCTTGCCCCGGTCGATGATGAAAGCGGTGGTGAGCGAGCTGGGTTCGGTTGCAGTTCAAGACAGCAGAGAACGGTTTGCCATCGAAGTCAGTACGCTCTATGAGCGCCGCAAATGCTTGGGCTGCGGCAGATGCATCTTTTGTGATGGTGACTGAGCTCGGGACGACTTGTTGGTCCGGATTACGCAAAAAGACACGGTACATGGTGGCCGCTTCCCCTTTGTTGGCGCCATTGGTCCCGCCGGCCAGTGTTCTTGAGGCGGTGCCGCATAGAGAAAGATTAGCTACTGGGAGACGCTGACGCGAGCGACAAAAGGTGTTGTCTGCTGAGCGGTACGAGATCACGTGAGACGCCGACGTCGGCTTTCGCGATACAGCGTTCCACCGATGCAGATCAGGGCCGCAATGTCGTGCTGCTGCAGACGAGGTTCCGCCATCTCAATCCAGCCTGCGAGCATAGCAATGGCATCTTCGAGGTTGGATGAGTCTTCAGCAAAGTCCAGCATCTTGGCTTGAACTTCGAATTGGGAAAGTACAGGGGGGTAATTTTCCATGGAAACCTCTGATCAGGGCTATCAGAAGCACATTAGCCCGGGCGAGCGCTCATTGCGAGCGATGGGCGTAGAGGGTCGCGGCACACTGTGCCGGATTTGTGCCGCAGCGGGTGCAGGCGTAGTGCAGGTGGTTGCAGTCTCGTGCAGGAATGGCACAATCCGAGCGCGATTTTGCTATTGAAATCAGGCGGCTACGTGCGCCGCTTAGGACTTGTAATCAGTAGGTCACCAGTTCGATTCCGGTAGTCGGCACCAGAAATGTTAGTTGTATCAATGGGTTAAACGTTGACGCGTTTAACCCATTTTCATTTTGGGATCGACTGTAGGTGATTTTGTACCTTCGAGCCTCCCCACATACTCGGCCAGGTGGGCCCTTGACAGGTGCGCGTAGCGCCTCACCATGCCCGGAGAAACGGCTACCGGCATGCTGGCCGTAATTTGCCTTGATGTGATTGATCGCCCGGCGGGCCATGGCTTCGAGTGCTGACCTGCCCCGGCGCGGCGCGGTCGTAGTGAGTGGGAGGGCTTGATATGACCCGCCAAAGTTCAACTGAAGTTGGCGGTTACCCATGTAATGATCTCCATGTGTTTAGCCGGCGGCCAGCTGCATGCAGGGAGCGTGCCCGGTGTCAGCGGGGTGTCGAAAACGACGAGCCCGCCATCAGAGGCGGATTCGGGGTGGAATGCTGGGAATCTGTTGTGATAGAGTGACTATGCCAATGTCAATCAAGTGTCGGTGATGGCTGCTGTCGGCCAGAAAATGCCTGAGCACATCTTTGAAAAAACAAAGTAGCTTTTCTTTGTAGTGGAAAAAAGTTTCGAGCCAATTCCGCCAAGGGCATCCAAAACAGTAGAAATGCTTCATAAGTACAGTTTTGGATATGTTCACTACACCAAATAAATGCTTGACAATTCGTTTCAGTAAATTGTATGGGTTTTTCCGTTCGCTGACATCAAATGCTAGCTATCTCTCAGGTGCCCCATGGAATCATTTGCCAAATTAATTTCATCCCTAGCCTCGCTAGCTTGGCCCATATTTTTTTCGATATTGAGCTTTATATTTTATGAGCCGCTGAAGAAAATCATTGAATCCGCCAGAGGAAGAAGGTTCACCATTAAAGTTGCTGGACATGAACTGACGATGGAAGAGGTCTCGGAGCAGCAGCGCATTATATTGAGTGACCTACAACAAAAAGTTGCCGAAATTGAAAAAAAAATCGATGCCGCAGCCAAATTGACAGAGCCCTCAATAAAATTTTCATCGCCTACGGGGGGGAGAATATTGTGGGTTGATGATCAGCCCAGAAACAATAGCCTCTTAGTAGCAACACTTGAACAGCGAGGAGCCATGATTGACACCGCGCAGTCGACTTCGGAGGGTGTTGATAAATTTAAGTCAAAACAATACGATATTGTTATCTCCGACATGGGGCGCCCAGAGAGTGACAAAGCTGGAATTGACTTGGCTATGAAAATTAGAAATTTAAACCCCACTGTGCCATTCTTCATATATTGCGGCAGTTGGGCTGCTAGAAATCTGAAAAAAGAAGCGCTTGATGCAGGAGTAACTACAATTACTGCCTCAGGCACGACCTTATTAGGATCCCTTCCTCTTGCAAACGGCGGCTGACCTCCTCCCGAAAAACCGCCAGACAACCCATGGCCTGCAACAGCAGAAACATCAAGATGACGTCATCCTCACTTAACCTCCGTCACAAGCGGGCGGAGTAAACATTGACGTGGCATCGGCATGGCACCGAACATTCGGCCGTTCACTTTCACCCCAGCGCGAGGCGGTTTCCAGATGAAGGAACGGATTGACGAGAAAATTACCTTCCGCAAGCTGGAGGTGCTGCTGGCCTTCATGCAGACCGGTAATCTGGCCAGAATCGCGGAGCAGATGGAGACGACGGCTGTCAGCATCCATCGTGCGCTGCACTCGCTGGAAGAAGGGCTCGGGTGTCCGCTGTTTCGCAACGAAGGGCGCAATCTGGTGCCCACGCAGGCGGCCAGGGTGCTGGCGCAGGTGGCCGGCGAGGTCATCGAGCATATGGAGCGCGGGATGGAGATGACGCGGCAGGAAGCCGGACTGTCCTCCTCGCTGCTGCGTATCGGTTCCCTGTATTCGCTGACGTCCCAGGTGATGCCGCAGGTGCTGATGGATCTCAAATTACGCCGCCCGGCGCTGCAGGTGGAGCTGGTGCTCGGCTCCAACGATAGCCTGAGGGCCAAATTGCTGGCCGGCCAGATCGACGCTGCCATCATGGGCTTCGAGGAAGGTGACGGGAAATTCGAGTGCGTGCCGCTGTTCGATGATGAAGTGTTTTTCGCCGTGCCGGGCCATTCGGCGTTCGCCGATGCCGAAGCCATTGATCTGCAGGCTTTTTCCGACGTCGATTATGTTTCGCTGTCCGATGGCTTTGTCACTTACCGGCGGTTTCAGGACGCGTTCAATGTGGCCGGTTTTTCCCCGAAGGTGGTGGCGCGTGTCGGTGATATCTACTCGCTGATGAACCTGGTGGCGGGAGGGGTCGGCTATACCCTGTTGCCAGGGCGGGTGCGCGGGGTGTTTGGTGACCGGGTGAAACTGGTGCCGCTCGCACCGCGCTACCGCATGCGGCAAGAGATCGGTCTGGTCTACCTGCATGCGCGCGAGCGCGATGCCAATCTGCTGTCGCTGGCCGCCGCATGCCGGATGACGGCCAATCAGCTTTATCCGCAAGCCCATGCCGAGTGACAGGCGAGGTCGGGCCATCTGAGTCCATTACGCCAAGCTTAACGAAATCACGTTGAGCTTAATTGAAGCTCCAAATATGCGGGATTAATGTGCGTCCACATCAATCCCGCATGGAGCAGACATGGACACTACCCAGGCGTCTAGCCAGGCACCGGTATGGAATGGGCGGCGTAATGAGAAAAAACGCCGGCTCGAAGCCCTCGGCAAACTGGCAAATGGTCGGGTCATTCCGACCAACCGGATCGTTGAAGCGCTGGAAATCCTGATTGCGCCGGGGGACCGCGTGGTCCTGGAAGGCAACAATCAGAAGCAGGCCGATTTCCTGTCGCGTGCACTGGCCAGGGTCAACCCGGGCAAGCTGCATGATCTGCACATGATCATGCCGAGCGTCGGACGCCCGGAGCACCTCGACCTGTTCGAGCGCGGTATCGCCCGCAAGCTCGACTTCTCGTTCTCCGGCCCGCAAAGCCTGCGCATCAGCCAGCTGCTTGAGGACGATCTGCTCGAAATCGGTGCCATTCACACCTACATCGAACTGTATGCGCGCCTGTTCGTCGACCTGATCCCGAACGTGGCCCTGGTCGCCGCCTACAAGGCCGACCGTCACGGCAATCTGTATACCGGGCCCAGCACCGAAGACACGCCGCCCATTGTCGAAGCCGCCGCGTTCAAGGACGGTATCGTCATTGCCCAGGTCAATGAGCTGGTCGAGGACGAGAGCGAACTGCCGCGCGTCGACATCCCGGGTTCGTGGGTGGATTTTGTCGTGGTTGCCGACCAGCCGTTCTTTATCGAACCGCTGTTCACCCGTGATCCGCGGCTGATCAAGCCCGTGCACGTGCTGATGGCCATGATGGCGATCCGCGGCATTTACGAGCGTCACCAGGTGCAGTCACTGAACCATGGCCTGGGCTTCAATACCGCCGCCATCGAACTGCTGCTGCCGACCTACGGTGAAAAGCTCGGTCTGAAGGGCAAGATCTGCAAGCACTGGACCCTGAACCCGCACCCGACGCTGATCCCGGCGATCGAATCGGGCTGGGTCGAGAGCGTGCACTGCTTCGGCGGCGAACTCGGCATGGAAGAGTACATCCGCGCGCGTCCCGACGTGTTCTTCACCGGCGCGGACGGTTCGCTGCGCTCCAACCGCGCCTATTGCCAGATGGCCGGCCAGTACGCGGTGGACATGTTTATCGGCTCCACACTGCAGATGGATGCCGACGGGCATTCCTCGACCGTGACCCGTGGCCGGATCGCCGGTTTCGGGGGCGCGCCGAACATGGGGCATGACCCGCGTGGCCGCCGCCATGCGACCCCGGCCTGGCTCGACCTGCTGCAGACCGACAACCCGCTGGAACGCGGCAAGAAGCTGGTCGTGCAGATGGTGGAAACCTACCAGCCCGGCGACAAGCCTACCTTTGTCGAAAGCCTCGATGCCATCGATGTGGCCAAGGCGGCCAGCATGCCGCTGGCACCGGTCATGGTCTACGGCGACGACGTGACCCACGTGCTGACCGAAGAAGGTATTGCCTATCTGTACAAGGCCCGCTCGCTGGAAGAACGACGCGAAATGATCGCGGCAGTGGCCGGTGTCACGCCAATCGGCATGCGCCATGACCCGAAAAAGACCTCCGAGATGCGCCGTCAGGGCCTGATTGCCCTGCCGGAGGATCTTGGCGTCGACCGGGCCGAAGCCACGCGCTCGCAACTGGCGGCCAAGAGCATCGCCGAGCTGGTCGAATGGTCCGACGGACTTTACAACCCGCCGGCCCGTTTCCGGAGCTGGTAATGAACGGATTCGTCCTGAATCGCTCGGTGCCGCTGGCGCTGCGCATCGCTGACCTGGCTGTCCGTGCCCTGGTCGACGAGGCTGAACTGACGCCGAAGCCGGGTCTGGTGGACCGGCGCGGCAGCGGCGCTCACCGTGATCTGACGCTGGATCTGATGCGGCGCTCGGCCCATGCCCTGCATGACGGCTTTGCCCGGATGGGCGAGGCAGCGGCCCATGCCGAAGCCGATCTGGCGCTGCGCGAAGCGGTGGGCCGGATCGGTCGTGAGGCCGAGGCCGACATGATGCGCGTCACCGGCGGGGTGAACACCCACCGCGGTGCCATCTGGGCGCTGGGGCTGCTGAGCGCGGCTGCCGCCATGCAGCCGGCGGATCTGACGGCGGCGAATGTCGCCCGGCGGGCGGCCTCGCTGGCCTGCCTGGCGGACCGCTTCAGTCAGCCGCAGGCCAGCAACGGCGAGCGCATGCGCACGCGGTATGGCGTGCCGGGCGCGCGCGGCGAGGCGCAGCAGGCCTTTCCGCATGTGATCGACATCGGTCTGCCGGCATTGCGCGCCAGTCGCGCCGCCGGCCAGCCGGAAGACGTCGCCCGCCTCGATGCGCTGATTGCGATTCTTGCCCGCCTGCATGACACCTGCGTGCTGTCGCGCGGTGGCGAGGCGGCGCTGCGGGACGCTCAGTCGCTGGCGCGCGACATCCTGCGCGCTGGCGGTACAGGCAGCCTGCAAGGACGACATCTGTTGTACCGCCTTGAACTGAACATGCTGGCTCACAACGCATCGCCCGGCGGGGCGGCGGACCTTCTGGCCGCCACGCTGTTTCTCGATGCGCTGGAGCGGCAAGTCACTATGTAAACGAGGGAGTCCTGAATGGAAACCATCAGATTTGAATACCCGGCCCAACAGCCGGTGGCCGGTCGCGTGCAGGTCGGCGTGGTCGGGAGTGGCGATCTCGAGGTCCTGATCGAGCCGGGTCACGCCGGCCGGACCACGATTGTCGTCAACACCTCGGTGGATGGTGCCGCCAGCCGCTGGCAGGCCCTGTTCGACCGGATGTTCGCCGAGCGGTCCGGGGAGGCCGCCATGCAGGTCGAAATCAATGACTTCGGCGCCACGCCGGGCGTCGTGCGCATGCGCCTGGAGCAGGGCATGGAACTCGTCGCCCGTGCGGCCGGAAAGTGAGGATCACGATGGACATGAGCAAAAACCGGCTGTCGGACAGCTTTATTGAACTGAGCGCCCGCGAACGGGCGCGGGCGCTGCTGGATACGGGCAGCATGCGCGAGTTGCTGGACCCGTTCGATCGTGTGACCTCGCCGTGGCTGGCCTCGCAGGGCATCGTGACCCAGGCCGATGACGGCCTGGTGGTGGCGCGCGGGACAATCAATGGCCAGAGCGCCGTCGTGCTCGGCATCGAAGGCAGCTTCCAGGGCGGCAGCATGGGCGAAGTCTCCGGCGCGAAGATGGCCGGCGCACTCGAACTGGCTGCGGAAGACAATCGCAACGGTATCCCGACCCTGGCCGTGCTGCTGCTGGAAACCGGCGGCGTGCGGCTGCAGGAAGCCAATCTGGGGCTGGCGGCGATTGCCGAAATCCATGCCGCCATTGCCGATCTGCGTCGCTATCAGCCGGTGATCGGCGTGATTGCCGGTACCGTCGGCTGCTTTGGTGGCATGTCGGTGGCTGCCGCGCTGTGCAGCTATGTGGTGGTGACGCGCGAGGCGCGCTATGGGCTGAACGGTCCGCAGGTGATCGAGCAGGAAGCGGGCATTGCCGAATACGACTCGCGGGACAAGCCGTTCATCTGGAGCCTGTCCGGCGGCGAGCAGCGCCATGCCACCGGTCTGGCCGACCGTTACGTGGCGGACGATGTGGCACGCATGGCCGATACCGTGCGTGAACTGGCGGCGGCCGGTGTGCCGGCCCTGCCGCGTGACCAGCGTATCGACGAATTCCTGGCCCTGCTGGACCGTATCGATGTCGATACGCAGCCGGACAGCGCCCGGGTACGTGAAATCTTTGGCAAAGGAGTCAAGGCATGAGCGAACAGCATACGAACACCGCCGCGTCGCAACGCGGGCGGGTCTGGTTTGAGGCGCTCGTCGCCGGCGGTTCGCCGGTCGCCGGGCTGCCGGACTCGGTACAGGCCGCCGATATCGAACTGGCTGGCCGCGCCGCTCGCGTCATTGCCGTGCTGCCGGATCCGGCAAACCGTTTCCCGCGCGCCAGAAACGGCGAAGTGGGGCTGCTGGAAGGCTGGAACGTCGCCCGGGCCGTCAGCGAGGCGGTCAAGGCCGATGCCGACCGTGAGGACAAGCGGACGCTGATCGCGGTCGTCGACGTGCGCAGCCAGGCCTATGGCCGCCGCGAAGAGGCGTTCGGCATTCACCTGGCGCTGGCTGCTGCCGGCGCTGCGTATGCGAATGCCCGCCAGCAAGGCCACCCGGTAGTGGCGCTGATCGTGGGCAAGGCCATGTCGGGCGGTTTCCTCGCCCATGGCTATCAGGCCAACCGCCTGATCGCCCTCAACGACCCGAAGGTGCTGGTGCATGCCATGTACCAGGCCGCCGCCGCGCGCATCACGCTGCGTACGGTCGAGGAACTGGAAAAGCTGGCTGCCACGGTGGCGCCGATGGCCTACGACATCGGCAACTACGCGAAGCTCGGCCTGCTGTGGAAGCTGCTGGACGTGGAGCAGGCCGATGCACCGACTGCCGACGACCTGTCGCAGGTCCGGCAGACGCTGACCGCTGCCGTTGCCGACATCCTGAGCTCGCCGCGCGACCTGTCCTGCCGTCTTGGCGCCGAGACCCGGGCCGCTTCGGCCCGGGTGCGTCAGCTGTTGCGTGCGCAATGGGCCTGATGCCTCTTTAAACTTCCCTCCGCTTCCCGTACTGCCTGCAACGGCACGGCGCTTCACGCCGTGCTGCGGGGACCCGCATGCGTGCGGGAAGCCAATAACCCCTCTATCTGGAGACAGCCATGGGCTATTTCATTCTCAAGGCGCTTGCACCGATTTTCGTCATCCTTGCGCTCGGCTACTGGGCCGGCAAGGCCAAGCTGGTCGACAACGCCAATGTGGCGATCCTGAACATCTTCCTGATGGACTTCGCCCTGCCTGGCGGTCTGTTCCTGGCCACGGTGCAAACGCCGTGGGCCGGCATCGTCAAGCAGGTGCCGCTGGTCGCGGTACTGACGCTGTCGATGTGGGTGGTGTACGCCATTGTGTATTTCGTGTCTGCAAAAGTGTGCCGCAAGCCGCTTGGCGATACGGCGGTGCTGTCGCTGACCGTGGCCTTGCCGAACTATGCGGCCCTGGGCCTGCCCATTCTCAACGGTGTGCTGGGGGAAAGCGCGACGACGTCGCTGAATGTGGCCATCGCCATTGCCTGCGGCTCCGTGCTGATGACGCCGATCTGCCTGATGATGCTGGAAGCGGCCAAGGCCCAGGCCAGTGGTGCGCCGCGTCTGCCGATGACCAGCGCCCTGCCGCGCCTGATGTGGGCCTCGATGAAAAAGCCGCTGGTGTTCGGTCCGATCCTTGGCGTGATCGGTTCGGCACTGCTGGGTGCGGCTGACCTGAAGGCACCGGAGCTGCTGCTGGTGGCATTCAAGCCGCTTGGCGCCGCCTCGCTGGCCGCCGCGCTGTTCCTGACCGGGGTGATCCTGTCGGCCCGCAAGCTCAAGATCAATGGTGTGGTGGTTTTCAGCGCGGTGCTGAAGAACCTTGTGCAGCCGTTCATCGCCTGGGGGATCGCCCTCGCGTTCGGCCTGGATCCGGTCATCGTCGTGGCGGGTGTGCTGCTGGTCGCCCTGTCTGCCGGCTTCTTTGGTGTGGTGTTCGGCAACCGCTATGGCATCCAGTCGCCCGATGGAGAAGGGGCACTGCTGGTCAGTACCGCCGCATTCATTGTGACGATTCCGCTGTTCATCGTGCTGACGGCACCGCTGCTGCAGCCGTAATGCCTGAACAGGGCCGGGGGCTTTTTATCGGACAGGAGGTGCAGATGCCCGAAGCGTATCTGGTGCATGAACTGGTGTGGCTGCAGGCCGATATCGCCACGCGCCTGCCCGGGTGGTTTGCCGGCCTCCCGGCCTGGGCGCAGGGCAGGGTGCATGCGGCGCATCCGCTGGTGGTACGCCGTGCCGAGGTGGCACCGGGATGGGTGGCCGTCGGTTTGCGCGGGCACTCGCGTGCCGAACGCCACGGCACTGCCGTCCCGCAGGCCGCCATCGTCCGCCGCGTGCGGCCCACGGCACTGCGAATGCATGCATCGCGGGCCGGGCGCGGCACCCTGCCGGCGTTGCAGGCGTGGGATGCGCTGCGCGATCGCCTGTCGCTGTCCTTCAACTGGGGGCCGGCCGGCAGTGTGGCCTACGAACTGGCCACGGGCGCGGATACCGTCAGCGTCGGCAGCGATCTCGACATGGTGCTGTACGCGCCTGAACCCCTGACCCGCGAAGCCGCGTGGCAACTGCTGGCGGCATTCGAGCTGCCGGCCTGCCATTGCGATGTGCAGCTCATCCTGCCGGATGATCGTGGGCTGGCACTGCGCGAATGGGCGCGGGGTGACGCGCACGTACTGGTGAAAACGCGGCGTGGACCGCAATTGACCGATCAACCCTGGACGATGGAGACCCCGTCATGACAACCCTGCTGACTTTCCCGGGCCAGGGCGCCCAGCGCCCCGGCATGCTGCATGCCCTGCCTGCCCACCCCGAGGTGACCCGGACACTGGAAGAGGCCTGTGACGGTCTGGGACAGGGGCTGTCCGAACTGGATTCCGCCGATGCGCTGCGTTCGACACAGGCAGTGCAATTGTCACTGTTGATCGCCGGCGTGGCCTCGGCGCGCCTGCTGGCCGACGCGGGCTGCGAGCCCGACATGGTGCTGGGCCTGTCCATCGGCGCCTATCCGGCGGCCGTCGCGGCCGGTAGCCTGACCTTTGCCGATGCGCTGCAACTGGTGCGCCTGCGCGGCGCACTGATGCAGCAGGCGTATCCGTCCGGCTACGGAATGAGTGCCGTGATCGGTCTGTCGCTGGCCCAGGTGGAACGGCTGGTGGCCGGGCAGTTCCGTGAGGAGGAACCGGTCTACGTGGCCAATATCAATTCGGCCGAGCAGATTGTCGTGGCCGGGCATGAGAACGGGCTCGCCCGTCTTGCCGAAGCGGCCGTGCGCGACTTTCATGCGCGCAAGGTGCATCGTATTGCCATCAGCGTGCCCTCGCACTGCATGCTGTTGTCCGGGGCGGCCAGTCAGATGCGGGCGGCGTTCGATCGTGTCACCGTCTCGCCGCCGCGCTGCACGTATGTCAGCGCCAGCAGTGCGCGGGCGCTCTTCCAGGCCGACGCGATCCGGGACGACCTGGCATTCAACATGGCGCGTCAGGTGCACTGGCACGATGCTGCCACCCATGCCCGCGAACGCGGTGCCCGTCTGGCGATCGAAGCCCTGCCGGGCGCCACGCTGACCTCGCTGTGCCGGCCGGTATTTGCCGATGGCGGCGAGGCCGTCTCGCTGTGCCAGGCGCCGCTGGCCACTGTGCTGGCCCTGCATTCGCGGCTGTAGTTGTGCAGGCCGAACGATGAGCTTCGCCTCGATAACGGGTCTGCCGGAGAGGCGTTCGATGGCCGTTCATCCGGCCAGGGATGGACTGTCAGGCCGAACGATCAGAAGCGACAGCACGTCCATGCAGGCATCGAGATGCGCCGCGACTGATCCTTCCGGCAGGGGGTGCTTCATGCCAAGCGCCATTTGGCGCAACGGTTCGGCCACTGCCATTGCCAGAATGGCTTTGGCCAGCACGGCCGGTTCCGGGGCATGCAAAAGCCCCTTGCGGGACTGTTTTTCGAGCCAACCGGAAAGCAGCATCTGCCCACGTTCAATCCCATTGCGCTGGTAACTGTCCAGGAGTTCCTGCTTGCCGGGAAACTCAGTCGTCAGCAGGCGGAAGACGCGAACAGCGGTTTCGGACAGTACCTGCGTGCAGATGTTTTCCAGAATCGTTCGCAGTGCTTGCGCAACGTCACCCGTGTCCTGCGGATCCATCTGCATGGACGGCGCATAGCCATCCGTCCACTGGCGAACCGCCAGACCAATCAGTTCCTGTCGATTCTCGGCATGGCGATAGGCGGTTTTCTTGGCCACGCCAGCGCGCCTGGCTATCGCCTCCATCGTGGCGGCTTCATAACCGCTTTCCAGCAACACGTCCATGGCACTTTGCAGCAGCGCCCGTCTTACGTCTTCTTCTGGTCGTGGCGGCCGTCCGCGCAGTCCTTTTTCCGGTTGGGGCATGGGGGTTTCCTCGGCATTGGGCAATGGCGACCATGATATAGGAAACGTTGTTCGTTTCCTATATCATGGTCGCTCCGCCAATCGCGAAAGGAAGCTGATGATGTCCCAACTCGCCAAACCGTGGCTTGACCACAGTCCTCTCCTTGATCCCGCCCCCATGACGCTGGAGATGGGGGTGCAACGTCTTGAAAATCGCAGTCTGCTGGTGGCTGTGCGCACCGATCTCCATGGCTGCAAGGGAAGGATGCTCGACTGGTGGTTCACGTTTTTCGAAACTACCCAGCACATCAAGTGGTGGCATCCGGCAGATCACGTCGAACATTCGGGATGGGACGCAAACTGGGAGAAGGGCAAGCGCTACCATGGCGCCAGCATCTCCGCTGTCGAATCCCTGGGAGAAATTCCTCCGGTGACCGCCAGGCTCAAATTCCATGATCCTCGCGATGTGTTTGCGCCCTCAATGGTGGACGACGCCTTCGCCAGCCACCGGGTATCGGCCATTGTTGCGGCCCGGATCGGTTTTGGAGACGGGGTGAAGCTGGATGAGAATGGCGATCCCGTGAGCGGACAAATGCTGCACGTCGCCAGGGACACCCCTTTTGGCTGCGTGCTTCGCAGCCGCTTCGTCCTGGGACTGGATGACGAACATGCCCCGAGTGAAGCCATGGGGCTGGCGCTGATGCGGCATTGCTACACGGAGTTCACCTTTCTCTCCCGCTTTTTGCCATCGCTTTATTTTGGTGAAAAGGCCAATGGTGAAGAGGTCCCGCTTCCATGGTGAAGTTCGGTTTTCACACTGGACAGATCTCCCGGACGGCAGGGCACCGTATCGCACCTGGCTGACTGCCCCGGTACCATGGACACTTCCGGCCAATAATCCTGGCACAGGAGGCGGTCCATGGGCACCCGGCGTTTTATCCCGGGATTCAAGGAAGAAGCGGTCCGGCTACAGGCAAATTGCCCGCAGTCCGTGCATGAGCCGGATCGATGTCCTGATCAGCGCGGAGTCAGTTTTCTATCCAGGCAGCGCCCTAGCATGAAACTCCATGTGATCACCGATGAAGCTCGAGACAAAGTAGTAGCTGTGATCGTAGCCCTGCCGAAGCCGCAGTATCAGAGGATGGCCAGCTACCCTGCATGAATCTTCCAGAAGATGAGGTTTGAGCTGGGATTCCAGAAATTCATCTGAAGTACCTTGATCGACCAGGATTGGCAACTTCTCCGTCGCTGACCTGACTAGTTCACACGCGTCATATCGGCTCCATGCTTGACGGTCTTGCCCAAGATATGCCGTAAACGCTTTCTCGCCCCACGGCACCCGGGAGGGCGCGACGACAGGGGAGAACGCCGATACGCTACAATAGCGACCCGGATTTCTCAGTGCTGCTACAAGTGCGCCGTGTCCACCCATGGAATGCCCGCTAATCGATCTTCTGTCGGTAACAGGAAAGTTCGCTTCGATCAGGCGTGGCAGCTCAGTGACAACATAATCGTACATCCTGTAATGCGCTGCCCAAGGCGACTGTGTTGCATTCACATAAAAGCCGGCGCCTGTGCCGAGGTCGTAAGCCGGGTCATCAGCGATACCGTCACCGCGCGGACTGGTATCTGGCGCAACGATGGCCAAACCATACTCTGCCGCATACCGCTGTGCGCCAGCTTTTCCAGTGAAGTTCTGCTCGGTGCAGCCGAGTCCGGATAGCCAGTACAAGACCGGTACATCTGCTTTCAGCGCCTGCTCAGGCAGGTAGATGGAAAAATTCATGGTGCAGCCAAGTACCTCTGACTGGTGCCGGTACACGCCCTGCCAACCGCCGAAACAAGCATGGTGTTCGATCTGTTTCATTCCGATCCCCGGAGAAGAAAAGAGCGGCTGCGCACCGGCGAGCCGCCCTGGATGCCGGCTACAGCATGCCGTTGCGTTTGGCGATGTGGGTTGAGATCGCGTCCATCAACGGGGGGGCGAGAGAGTCGTACGGTGTGAGTCCGAGCTCGTTGAGCCGCGCGCGCACGTCGTCCATCTGCTCCGGTCTGGCCCCTCCGCCTTCGATAATCGAAGAGACAAATGCAGCAAAGCGGGGCTCTTCCCAGCCACTTTCCGGCGATAGCTCAACGTGAATGAAATCCAGGCCGTAGAATGGATGATCATGGTTTTCGATGCGGCCATACATGTGCGTGCCGCACTCCTTGCAGGCATGGCGCTGGATGGTGGCGCCCGGATCGACCACTTGCAACTTTCCGGCATTTTTCGTGACTTCAACTTTGTCACGCGGGACAACGCCGACCACCGAAAAAAGGGCTCCTGCAGGTTTCCAGCATTTGGTACAGCCGCATGCATGATTATGCGCAACGTTACTGCGCACCCGCACTTCCACCTGATCGTTCTGGCAGCGACAGCGGAGCGTACCGCCGCGGAAGTCCGGATCGCCCTTGCGGACTCCCGCATCGACAGACGGATGTATCGTCACAGTGCTCATTTTCAATCCCCCGATTATTTTCAGCAGGATGGGCGCGATGAGGGGGCGCCGGGTACGGCGCCCCCTGGCGTCCTAGTAGTTGATTACGGTACGAATGGACTTGCCCTCATGCATCAGATCAAACGCCTCGTTGATCTGGTCGAGTGGCAGCGTGTGCGTGACGAACGGGGCCAGCTCGATGTCCCCGCGCATGGCGTCTTCCACCATGCCGGGCAATTGTGAGCGGCCTTTGACGCCACCGAAGGCACAGCCTTTCCAGCTGCGACCGGTTACCAGCTGGAACGGGCGTGTAGAGATCTCCTGCCCGGCGCCAGCGACGCCAATGATGATCGACTGGCCCCAGCCGCGGTGAGCGCACTCCAGCGCGGCTCGCATGACATTAACGTTCCCGATGCATTCGAATGAATGGTCGACACCCCAGCCTGTCATGTCGATGATCACTTGCTGAATGGGCTTTTCGTGGTCCTTCGGGTTCACGCAATCGGTGGCGCCGAATGCTTTCGCCAGATCGAATTTTGCCGGGTTGGCATCAATCGCAATGATTCGTCCAGCCCTGGCCTGGCGTGCGCCCTGAATGACCGCTAGCCCAATACCGCCAAGGCCGAAAACAGCCACGCTATCGCCTGGCTGAACTTTCGCGGTGTTGTGCACCGCACCGATGCCGGTTGTAACCCCGCAGCCCAGAAGGCAGATCTGTTCAGGGTTCGCTGCAGGATTGACCTTGGCCAGCGAGACCTCGGCAACCACCGTGTATTCGCTGAACGTGGAACAACCCATGTAGTGGTAAATCGGCTGGCCGTTACAGGAGAAGCGCGACGTTCCGTCGGGCATGACGCCTTTGCCTTGCGTGGCACGCACGGCAATGCACAGATTCGACTTGCCGGATTTGCAGAAGAGGCACTCGCCGCATTCCGCTGTATACAGAGGAATGACATGATCACCAGGTTTGACAGAAGTGACGCCTTCGCCGACCTCCACTACGATGCCTGCGCCTTCATGGCCGAGAACGCAGGGAAAAAGACCTTCGGGGTCGTCGCCCGAGAGCGTAAATGCGTCGGTATGGCAGACCCCCGTATGCGTGATCCTGACCAGTACTTCGCCCGTCCTGGGTGGTGCAACGTCGATCTCGATTATTTCCAATGGCTTGCCAGGACCGAATGCAACAGCAGCACGTGATTTCATGATGATTCTTTCCATCGCGCGTCAGGGCAGGTAATGCGAACAACCGGATGGTTCGGGCTGCACAGCATTGCCGATACGCAGCACACTGGCGCGCGCGGTTGGCCTGGTGTGCCGTGCTGCGGAAATGTCGGCTTCGCGGATTTATTCGGTGCGAGGCCTGCCATTTTCAGTTTGAAAAAACCACGGCCAATGGGTCAGCGTGGTTCTGATCAAACACTGGCGGTACTTACAGCGCAGCGGTGAAAATGGCGCAGATTTCTTCGTGCGAGGCCTGGATCGGGTTGGTCAAACCACAAGCATCTTTAAGCGCATTGCGTGCCAGTTCGGGGATATCCTCAGCTTTGACACCCAGCACCTTCAGCCCGGTCGGGATGCCGATATCGGCCGACAGCCGGCGGATGGCGCGCAGGGCCGCTTCAGCCGAGGCTTCCTTTTCTCCCAGCGCCAGTGCGACGTCGGCCAGACGATTACCTGCCGCCTTGGCGTTGAATTCCTGCACATGCGGCAGCAGGATGGCATTGCAGATACCGTGCGACAGATCGTATAGCCCCCCCAACTGGTGCGCCATGGCATGCACATAGCCCAGTGACGCATTATTGAAGGCCATGCCGGCGAGGAACTGGGCATAGGCCATTTGCTCGCGTGCATCCATGTCTGTGCCATCCTTTACGGCAGGGCGCAGATGGTCGGCAATCAATGAAACTGCCTTGAGGGCACAAGCGTCGGTAATCGGTGTGGCGAGGGTGGAAACGTAGGCCTCTATCGCATGGGTCAGCGCATCCATTCCGGTGGCCGCAGTTAGCGAGGCTGGCATGCCGACCATGGTTTCCGGATCATTGACCGACAGGATGGGCGTGGTGTGCTTGTCCACGATTACCATCTTTATATGGCGGGATTCGTCGGTGATGATGGTGAAGCGCGTCATTTCCGACGCGGTGCCGGCGGTAGTGTTGATGGCTACCAGCGGCAATTGCGGCCTGGACGACTTGTCCAGTCCCTCGTAGTCCTGGATCTTGCCACCGTTCTCGGCCACCAATGCGATGCCTTTGGCACAGTCGTGAGAGGAACCACCTCCGAGCGAAACGACTACGTCGCACTGATTTTCTTTGAGCAGGGCCAGGCCGGCGTTGACATTGGTACTGGTGGGATTGGGCTGCACGCCGTCAAAAAGTACGGACTGGATTCCGGCCTGCTTTAGCAAGTCGACCACCCTGGCTGCCAGGCCGGCCTTGACCAGCCCTTTGTCCGTTACGACCAGTGCCTTGCGAAAACCATCTGCCTTCATGGTATCCATGGCCTGCGGCAGACAGCCTGCCCCCATCAGATTGAATGAGGGGATAAAAAAAGCTGTTATTGACATAACGACCTCCTGCAGCAAGGCTGTCAATATAGACCTCACTGCAGGGGAAAGAATATATCAACCGGCATGCAAAACATTGATTTAAATCAATGTTTTGCTATTAATCAAGTGGCATCGGAAAGCCCAAGAAAATCCTGCAGGTATTGTGCTGTTGCACTTGTCTTGCAGGCGGCCATTTCCGCGGGTTTGCCAGTAGCGACGATGTGCCCACCAGCATCGCCGGCGCCCGGCCCCATGTCGATGACCCAGTCGCTGGCCGCGACGACGCGCATGTCGTGTTCGACCAAAACAACCGTGTTGCCGGCATCAACCAGGGCTTGAAGCTGCATCAGCAGCCGGTCAATGTCGGCCGGATGCAGGCCGGTAGTCGGCTCATCCAGCACGTATAGCGTGTTACCGTGCTGCGCCCGTTGCAGCTCAGTAGCCAGCTTGATGCGTTGCGCCTCGCCTCCCGACAGCTCGGTAGCCGGCTGCCCCAATCGCAAGTAACCCAGGCCGATGTCCTGCATCAGCACAAGCGGGCGATGGAGAGCGGGTTCGTTGGCGAAAAACGTCGTCGCGTCATCGACCGTCATCGCCAGTACGTCGGCTATGGTCTTGTCGCGTAGCTGCACCTTCAAGGTATCGGCATTGTAGCGGCCACCATGGCAGGCAGGGCAGGGCGAATAGACACTGGGCATGAATAGCAGCTCCACACTGACGAAACCCTCGCCTTCGCAAGTGGCGCAGCGTCCCTTGCTGACGTTGAACGAGAAGCGACCTGCATCGTAATGCCTGGCCCGTGCAGCAGGCGTTGCAGCGAACAACTTGCGTACATGATCAAACAAGCCAGTGTATGTGGCCAGGTTCGAGCGAGGCGTGCGGCCGATAGGCTTCTGGTTCACCTGAACCAGGCGGCGGATACCTTGCAAGCCCCCTTCGATATGTCCTGCGGTCAAGCCTGGCATTTTCACTTCGAGCAGATCATTTTCTTCATGCAAAGCGGGTGTGGAAGCGCCGTTCAAACTGAGTGCGTCGGAAATCAGTTCCACCAGGGCCACGCTGATCAGGCTGGACTTGCCCGAACCGGATACGCCGGTTACCGTCGTCAACACGGCCAGTGGAATCCTGACATCCAGCCCGTGCAGGTTGTTGCAATGCAAACCGCTCAGGTGCAACCATGCACGGGGCTTGCGCTGCTTGCCGCGCGGCAGTACCGGGGCGAACAGATACCGTGCCGTCTGCGACGCCTTTACCGCCTGCAGTCCCGCTGGCGCTCCGCTATACAGCACTTGTCCACCAAAAGTGCCGGCGGCAGGGCCCACATCGACGATCCAGTCGGCGCGGCGCATTATCTCGATGTCGTGCTCGACAATGAATAGCGAATTGCCTGCTTCCTTCAGACGCTGCAATGCCGATACCAGTGCATCGCCATCAGAAGGGTGCAGGCCGGCAGTGGGCTCGTCCAGCACATAGACCACACCAAACAAATTGGAGCGGATCTGTGTGGCCAGGCGCAGCCTCTGCAGTTCGCCGGACGATAATGTCGGTGTGCTGCGCTCCAGCGTCAAATATCCCAGGCCCAGGCTTTGCAGTGTCAGCAACCGTGCCAGAATGTCGAGCGCGATACGCTGCGACGCGAGGCGCTTTTCTTCTGAAAGTCCGGGCTCGTGGCGCAAGCCAGATGCCCCGACCGGCGAGGTGGCCCCGGCACCGTCAGGCGGTGCATCCGGAATCGCGCCCTGGGGCATGTCGTCGGCGATCGGCTGCAGGACTTCTGCCAGCCGGACCAAGGGCAAGCGGCCCATCCCGGCGATATCCAGGCCCGAAAACGTAACAGCCAATGCCGCAGCCTTCAGGCGCTTGCCCTGGCAATCGGGACAATCCCGGCCCTCTATGTAACGGGCCACACGCTTCTTCATCAATGCGCTCTGTGTCGTGGCAAAGGTGTGCAGCACGTAGTTGCGCGCACTGGTAAAAGTGCCCTGATAGCTGGGTTCCAGCTTGCGTTGCAAGGCTGCGCGCGTCTGCTGGGGGGTCAGTCCTGCATACACCGGTACCACAGGTTGCTCGTCGGTGAACAGAATCCAATCCCGATCCTTTTTCGGCAGGTCGCGCCATGGCGTGTCAACATCAAAACCCAGCGACACCAGGATGTCCCTGAGGTTCTGGCCGTGCCATGCCGGGGGCCAGGCGGCAATGGCGCGTTCGCGGATCGTCAAGGTGTCATCGGGAACCATCGTCTGCTCGGTCGCGTCGTAGATGCGACCGAGGCCGTGGCAGAAAGGACAGGCGCCTTGCGGCGTATTCGGAGAAAAATCCTCTGCGTACAGCATCGGCTGGCCTGGCGGGTAGGTGCCTGCCCGTGAATACAGCATGCGCAGCAGGTTCGATATGGCCGTCACGCTGCCTACTGACGAACGCGTGCTGGTGACGCCACGCTGCTGCTGCAACGCTACTGCCGGTGGCAGACCCTCAATGCTGTCTACATCGGGTACCCCCACCTGATCTATTAACCGTCTGGCATATGGTGAAACCGATTCGAAGAAGCGACGCTGCGATTCTGCATACAGTGTGCCGAAGGCCAGCGATGACTTGCCGGAGCCAGAAACACCGCTGAATACCACGAACGAGTTGCGCGGAACATCCACATCCACGTTCTTCAGATTATGCACGCGCGCGCCTCGCACGCGGACAAAGCCCGGTTCAGTAACAGCTGCTGAACGATTATCCGGAAAAAGCTCATTCATGCTTTAAGCTTCCTTTTGAGCTTGTCATCTGCAATAGCCAAAGACTCAATGTCATGATACTTCGAGGCGTGATTCCCGCAAGCTGAAATCGTTTTAGCCAGATGTGGAAGCGCATGGTGGTGGCTGACCCGGGCCTGGGTGGGCGCGGCAAGATGTCGCCCACAAAAAGCTGTGAACCCGGCGCAAGAAAAAGGGCTGAAGAACTCCCTGATGGGGGAGCGCCAGCATTTGACATGCCATGGTGATGCTTGAACTGTCCATGTGTTTTTACACCACCCTCAAGTTGGCTGAGACCGGTTCGCCGGTTCCGGTGCTCAGCCGGAAGCGCTGCATGGGTAGCACTCGCTTCCGAAAATAGCGGCAAAAACATGGTGACAAAACCGGTTGAATTACTTGGCTAATAACTCAGGTGCTTCGCATGAAAGCGCAGGTGCTGCTCTATAAAGCTGGCAATAAAATAATAGCTGTGATCGTAGCCTTCCCGGAAATTCAACTCTAGCGGATACCCACTGGCCTTGGCGGCCGCTTGCAACATTTCCGGCTTGAGTTGCTCGGCCAGGAATTCGTCAGTTGTCCCCTGATCCACCAAAGCCGGTACGAATTTATTCGCCTGACGCATCAGCATACTTGCATCGTAGTCTGCCCAATTGCCAGTGTTTTCCCCCAGATAGGCAAACAATGCCTTTTGCCCCCAGGGAGAATTAACAGGGTTGCTGACTGGACTGAATGCCGATACGGACCGATACCGCTGCGGGTTACGCAACGCCAGGACCAATGCGCCATGTCCTCCCATGGAGTGACCAGCAACCGAGCGTTGCTCATTGATCGGGAACAGGGACTCAATCAGCTGAGGGAGCTCATTCAGAACATAGTCGTACATCCGGTAGTGCCGGCTCCATGGACTTTGGGTAGCGTTTATATAGAAACCGGCACCCTTGCCCAAGTCATAGCCCTCGGCGTCGGCCACATCGTCGCCGCGCGGGCTGGTATCCGGGGCAATGATGGCAATGCCCAGTTCAGCAGCGACACGCTGGGCACCTGCCTTGTGCATGAAATTTTCATCGGTGCAGGTCAGCCCTGATAGCCAGTACAGTGCCGGCACTTTTTTGCCACTGGAGGCCTGGGGGGGCAGGTAGATGGCAAAGCGCATCCTGCAATCCAGGGCGCTGGATTGATGGCTGTATTGCTTGTTCCAGCCATCGAAAACCTTGTTGCAGCTTAGCAGTTCAATGCTCATGACAGTCCCTCATGACAGCGGCCGCCAGCCCTCGGGCAGGCGGCCGCTGGTGTTACTTGTCGAAGTGGATAACGGTGCGAATGCTCTTGCCTTCGTGCATCAGATCGAAGGCCTCGTTGATTTCTTCCAGACCCATGGTGTGGGTAATGAAGTCGTGAAGCTTGAACTCGCCTTGCATATAGCGATCCACGATGCCCGGAAGCTCGGAGCGACCTTTGACCCCGCCGAAAGCCGAGCCTCTCCAGACCCGACCGGTGACCAGCTGGAACGGGCGGGTCGAGATCTCCTGCCCGGCACCGGCGACACCGATGATCACCGACTCACCCCAGCCCTTGTGACAACACTCCAGGGCGGAGCGCATCACGTTGACGTTGCCGATGCACTCGAAAGAGTAATCGACGCCACCATCGGTCAATTCGACGATGACATCCTGGATGGGTTTGTCATAATTTTTCGGATTGATGCAGTCGGTTGCGCCAAGTTTTCGGGCCAGCTCGAATTTGCTTTCGTTAATATCGATGGCGATAATCCGGCCTGCTTTGGCCATGGTTGCCCCGATAATGGCTGAAAGACCGATGCCGCCCATCCCGAAAATGGCGACGGTGGCACCTTCCTCCACCTTGGCGGTGTTCATCACTGCACCCATACCGGTGGTGACGCCACAGCCAAGCAGACACACTTCATTCAGTGGCGCTTCTTTGTTGACCTTGGCCAGGGAAATTTCCGGCAGCACAGTGTATTCGGAAAAAGTGGAACAGCCCATGTAGTGGAAAATGGGCTGGCCGTCTTTGAAGAAGCGCGTGGTGCCGTCAGGCATCAAACCCTTGCCCTGGGTCTCGCGAATTTTCTGGCACAGGTTGGTCTTGCCCGATTTGCAAAACTTGCATTCACCACACTCGGGGGTGTACAGCGGGATTACGTGGTCACCTACCTGAATGCTGGTAACCCCTTCGCCTATCGATTCCACGATACCGCCACCTTCATGGCCGAGGATCACTGGAAATATCCCTTCAGGATCATCACCAGACAAGGTAAAGGCATCGGTATGGCAGACGCCAGTGGCAACCATGCGTATCCGCACCTCACCGGCTTGTGGCGGCATGACGTCCACTACTTCGATGGATAATGGCTGATTAGGGCCCCAGGCAATAGCTGCTTTAGATTTGATCATCTGAGTCATTTGATACTCCATGCGTTAGTGCCTGGGCCGGCTTGAAGCAATACACGGCAAGCTTGTTACCGTCAGAATCGCGGGTATAGGCTGCGTAGGCATTGGCAGCCCAGTCACGCGGGCCCGGCGCTCCTTCATCCGTGGAACCGGCCGCCATGGCCGCTGCGTGGAAAGCATCAACGGCGGCGCGGCTAGGTGCTTCAAAGCTGACCGTTACGCCGTTACCTACACTGGCTGGTTTGCCATTGGCAGGCTTGAGCACGAAGAAGGACGGTGCATCTTCGCCCCAGATTGACCCGTTCTCTCCCAGGTCGGTGATGCGCTTGTATCCCAGCGGCGCAAGAATATTGTCATAAAAGATGCGCGCTTTGCCAAGGTCGTTGGTTCCGACAGTCACATGCGTAAAAATACTCATTTTCGGCTCTCCGAAAAATAGGAATCAAAGGGACATCGACGGATTGCTGTGCGGCCACAGCCTGATTCGATGGATGGATTTTATTCTCACCCAAAAAAATGATAATCCGGGCAAATGTAAAAATACTTTTTCTTCTTGGTAATAATATGAGGTTATGCTGCCAGGGTACCCGGACAAGGCAGATGACTTTTGCCAACGCCCAGTACGCAAGCAAGTGCAATAGCCACCAAAGAGTGGGGCCTGATTTAGCCCCCACCCCAGCGTGATGGATGTGTCCACAGGCGGCCAGGGGGGCGTACATCGGGTTCAGTGTGGCGGACATTCCGGACGAAACCATCATCTTGAGCGTAGCGGCGCCAATCAGGGGGATCACGGTCCAGGGCTATACCAGCGGCCGCCACGAGGTGCTGACGATGGCCAAGGGCCGCTGGCAAAAGCTTCCTGGTGTTGTTGCACAGCTGCAGCACTGCTTGTACTGTCTGCGGCTGGGCAGTGAGCAAGGTCGTGACGCCGGGTCTTGTTGGCGGCGCCAAGAAAAATGGAGAAATCCGATGCTCTTGTACTCCTGTAATATGAAATTGGGTCGTTACGAGGTGCTGATGAGAGATAAAATTATCAGGAATAAGCGGGCGATCTGATGGTCTTGGCCGATTCATCGCTTTCAATATCAGCAGAGGCTGAAGCCAGCCAGAAATACATGACTGCTTCAGGCCTTTCCTGGCGCGTTCAGTTCTGTATTTGCCTGTTGGCAGGTAACTAAAATCGATCTGAAAAATTATAACCAGATCTCAAATTGCTCTCCCATTAAAGCTTGGCATAAATGTGGCATTGCATTTTTGGGGCTTGATTACGAGGGCTGATCATGTTTTTGTGGGAGGGAGTGAGTGAATTTGTGGCAGTCGCCGAGACAGAAAGCTTTACGCTTGCGGCTAAAAAATTGGGAATATCTACCGCTCAGGTCAGTCGTCAGGTCAGTGCACTGGAAGCCAGGCTGTCAACCCGGTTACTTTATCGTACCACTCGCAAAGTCTCTGTCACCGAGACTGGGCAGATCTATTTCCTTCAATGCCGGCAAGTACTCGATGGTTTGGAGGAGGCTGAGCGCACTATTACCAACCTGCAGCTTGCGCCAAGAGGTAAATTAAAAATTACGGCTCCCATAGCTTATGGAGAGAAAACTATAGCGCCCCTCATCAATGATTTCGTGCTTCTTTATCCGGAACTTGAAGTAAATTTAATTCTGACCAACCAGACATTGGATTTGATTGCAGAGGGGTATGATTTGGCAGTGAGGCTTGGCAAGCTGGATGACTCCAGCATGATTGCGAGGCGACTGGCCTCAAGAACCCAGAATGTATGTGCTTCTCCATATTACCTGTCAAGAAAAGGAACCCCGTACTCGCTATCTGAGCTAGAACAGCATAACTGCTTGCAAGGTAATTTTGACTACTGGCGCTTCCAGGAAAACAATAAATCCAGAAGCATTAAAATTAAAGGCAACATTAAATGCAACAGCGGCTGGGCTCTGCTCGATGCGGCATTGAAGGGCGTGGGAATTATTCAACTTCCTGATTACTACGTTAAGCCTTATATAGATTCCGGACAGCTGATACCGTTATTGGAGCAATATCGGGAGTCAAATGAAGGCATATGGGCGGTTTATCCGCACAATCGGCATCTGTCGCCAAAGGTCCGCATGCTATTGGATTATTTTGGCGAATCAATCGGCAATGCGCCTCCAGGTGAACCTCAATGACGGCAAGGGAGTTTTGATAGGTGAACTCTATTGCATGCATGGTTTGATTTTCAGTTTTATATGGATATCCATCGGTACTGATTGCGCGAGTAATCAATAACGCAATCATGCGTATTCCTTGAAACTGGGTTTGCTCCATACGTCGTGAGCGTGCTCAGATCCTTTCCACGCTTAAGGCATTGCCTGCTGCCGGACTAAGGGTAACAGCGCCCGATACACCAAGATCCGGGATGGAGAAGGTGGCAGCATGCGCCTGGGTTACAAGACCGAGGACAAGCAATCCCTTGAGAAGCCGTAATCTCATGAAGTGGTATCTGCCTGCCGGTTACTCGGTGGTGGAGCAGGTTGCCGGCATGACTCCCGCCCTGGCAGGGCAATGCCTTTTTGTCTGCCCGATTTCGTGTATCGTGGCCACACATAACCGGTAAACCCGCGTATGACGAGTCTCAAACCGGAGCAATGCTTTATGGAAATCGGCGTGCAGTCAATTCTGCTTTCATGGTTTTGCCACCCCAGCCTTCGGCGCTGGCTGCTCCTGCTGGCCGGGGGATTGCTGTGCGGGCTGGCGACCGTTTCACAAGCCGCCCAGCCGGCTCCGCGCTGTGGTGTCTACAGCAACAGCCAGCTGGGCGAGATCCATGTGCTCAGCCCCGATCTGATGCAGCGACGGGTGAAAGACAGCACGCCTGAACTGCTGCATTACCAGCGTGTCGACGGTCAGCTCAAGGTGTTCAATCTGGACCTGGGAATCGGTGATGCCTACAAGCTGCTGGACGATGGCCGCGCCATCGACACCGGGATGGACTTTGTCTACACCCTGACCCGGCCCTTGTCCTGCCAGCCGCCGATGCCTGCCGCGACGAGCGTGGCCGGGCAGACCTGCTGGAAAGATCTTGATGGATGCGGCCAGAACAGCATTCAGGCCAGCGACAAGGATTTGCGGGACATGTGTGCAGACCGGCTGTGGTTTGCCTGCACCCGACTGTTCGCGGGCGAGCCGGCTGCCTGGCTGCAGTCTGCGCTTGCTGCCGGGTCGCTGCCCAAACCCCTGCCGGCCGACCGGCTGGAGGAGGCCGCGCAGATATGCCTGAAGGGCATGTCCGGCGCCGTATGCAAGGAAGCCGCGAACGTGAACTGGGATGCCGGCCGTTACCTTCAGGCCCGGGCGTTGCTGCGCCATGCCTGTGCCGCTCCGCTTGCCGACCCGACTGCCTGCCTGGCAGCCGAAGGCATGGCATCACTGACCGGGACCGCACTGGCTGCGCCTGCCCCGGCCGGGCTGCCCCGGGGCCGCTTCAGATCGGATACCGGACTTGCCAGGGACATCACGTTTGGTGACAGCGGGCAGGTGACCGGTTTTGCGGGCCTGGTGATGCAGGCCCGGCTGGAGCATGGACTCATCCACATGCGTCACAACCAGGGCGGGGATTTCATCCTGCGCCGGGTGGGCGAGGGCACGCTGATCGGTCTGGACATGTGGAACCGTCTGTCTGTTTACGAGGCACAGCCCGACAGCCCGGAGCGCTAGTGTGCCGCCTGGCTGCTGCCGGCAGCGCCACCGTCACGCGTGCTTCCGTACACTCGGCGCGAGCTGGCGCGGCGCCCGGCCCTGAGCTGCGCCAGCATGCCCGTCTGCGCTGACCCGCCAGCAAGAGCGTTCCGCGTTTCCTGGCCGCGAATATGACAGCGCTGGCGCGAGCCCCTTGTTTGGGTCCGGCTTGCCTCAATCCTGCTGAATCGATCGAACATAGGCACAGAACATATCGGCCAAGGCATCGGAGTAGGCAACCATTTCCGCTTTTGTCCGCCGGGTGCGGGAAAAACTGCTGCCGACGGTGCCAAGCGTGGTGGAGATCATGTCGCTGGCCAGCTCGCGAGAGGCGGGGGCCGCATCGGGTAGCAGCTGTTCCATGAATGCGCCGAACATCCGGTCGCTCTCCGCCCGTATGGCTTTTGCCTCCGGGCTGTCCCGGTAGAACGGTGCCGCGTCATTGAGCGCTCCGCGAACCTCTGCTTCCTCGCATTCGGAACGGATGAATGCGTGAACCAGCGTGCGCAGCCGCGTCAGCGGCGGTGTCGCCGTGTCATCGAGGATGCGGCGCAGCATGTCCAGCGTTTGCTGCCATTCGTCGCTTTGCAGCCTGAACAGGATTGCGGCCTTGTTGGGGAAGTACTGGTACAGGGAGCCAATGCTGATTCCGGCCTTCTCGGCCACGCGTGCGGTAGTGAACCGGGTGGCGCCTTCCCGGGCCAGAACCTGAGTTGCTGCCTGCAGCACTGCACTCACCAGCTCGTTCGAGCGGGCTTGTTGCGGCTGCTTTCGTGAGGAAACATCGGGGTTTTTGCTCTTCGGCATGGTGTGGTTCCAGCAAGTCGGCAAATGCGAATAGAGAATGCGACTGATTGATCGCATAATTTGAACGCGATGAATTATTCGCATTGTTCCACGGAACCTGAACGCCCTCAACAACGGCACACCCATGTCCGCCTTCTCCTGTTCTGGTCGACCTTGTTCCGTCGGGCCACTCACAACCTGACACCAGGCCGGCCGTTCTGAATGCTGGCCGGTCACTGCACGAAATATTCAACATGGAAAAAAACACTTCGCACCATGCGGCGGCGGCGCTGACCCCGCCGGCCCCCCGCGTTCTGATGAAACTGCTGCCGCTCACGATGACCGTGTTCATCGCTTTCCTCACCCTCGGCATGCAGCTCCCGGTGCTGCCGCTGTACCTTCATGATTCACTCGGGATGGGCACGCTGGTGGTCGGTCTGGTTATCGGTTCGGAATTTGCTGCAGCTTTGCTTACCCGTGCCTGGGCGGGCAATTTCGCCGATATGCGCGGTCCGAAGAAGGCGGTCGTGGCGGGAACCGTTGCGGCTGCCTCATCGGGGCTGGCCTACCTGGTGTCGCTGGCATTTGCTGATGCGCCAGAAGTGGCCGTCTGGATCCTGCTGGCCGGGCGCATCCTGCTGGCCTTCGGGCAAAGCCTGATCGTGACCGGTTCCATGGGCTGGGGTATCGGCCTGGTCGGGCCGCAGAACGCCGGCAAAGTCATGGCCTGGAATGGTATCGCCATCTATGCCGCGTATGCGTTCGGTGCGCCGCTGGGGGTGGCCGTGAGCGCGCAGTGGGGTTTTCACGGCATCGCCGTCTCCGCCGTATTCATCCCGCTGCTGGCGCTTGGCATTGTCGCCGGCGTCAAAGGCGTCGCGCCTGCCGCACAGCGCCGTACGCCGTTCTACAAGGTGCTCGGCGCGGTGTGGGTGCCGGGGACAGGGCTGGCCCTGTCGAGCGTTGGTTTTGGCCTCATCACCGCTTTTATCGCCTTGCTGTTCGCAGCCCGGGGCTGGGACAACGCATCGGCAGCCTTTACCGCTTTCGGGGTGGCTTTCATCGCCGCACGATTGCTGTTCGGGCATCTGCCCGACCGGGTCGGCGGGGCGAAGGTGGCGCTCGTCAGCGTGATCATCGAGGCCGTCGGTCAGTTGCTGATCTGGGGAAGCGATGCCGCCGCCGGCGCATGGCTCGGTGCCGCGCTGACCGGCTTCGGCTATTCGCTGGCTTTCCCGGGCTTTGGCGTGGAAGCACTGCGCCGCGCACCGCCGCAGACCCGCAGCCTGGCGATGGGGGCTTATGCGGCGTTCCTTGACCTGGCTCTTGGTCTCACCAGTCCGCTGGCCGGTGCGCTGGCCGGCGCCTGGGGCATCGGCTCGGTCTATCTTGCCGGGGCGGTGACCGTGGGGTTGTCGGTGTTCGTCGCCTGGCGGTTGCTGGTGACAGAACCGGCCAGGACAGCCGTGCATGCCTGATTTCCTGAAGCTCAGGCATTGACGCGCCGTTCCCCGCCGGCGGGTGGCGGGGAACGGCGCATTCAGGCAATAGCAGTGTCCTGGCTTGCCGTGGCAAGCAGGGCTTCCTGCATGGCGGCGAGTTTCAGGCAGGTTTCCCGGTATTCGAGCTGCGGGTCCGAGTCCCCCACCAGCCCGCAGCCGGCGAACAGGACGCCGCCTTGCCCGGGAGAGAGCAGGGCGGAGCGCAGCGCGACCAGAAAGTCGCCGTTGCCCTCGCCATCCACCCAGCCCAGAGGGGCGGCATACCAGCCGCGGTCCATGCCCTCGTGCCGGCGGATATAGTCCAGTGCCGCCGCGCGCGGGTAGCCGCCCACCGCCGGTGTCGGGTGCAGCGCCTGGACCAGTCGCAGGATGCCCGCGCCATGGGCCAGCCGGGCCCGGATGGGGGTGTTCAGGTGCTGCACACTGGCCAGTTGCTTCAGTACCGGCGTTCCGGGTATCTCCAGGGTTTCGCTGCAGGGTGCCAGCGCGGCGCGGATCGCGTCGACCACCAGCTGGTGCTCGTGGCGGTCCTTGGCACTGTCCAGCAATGCCTTGCCGAGGCGGGCGTCTTCCCTGGCGTTGGTGCTGCGGGCGGCGGTTCCGGCGAGCGCGTGGGTCTGCGCTTCCCCCCCGCGTACCTGCACCAGACGCTCCGGCGAGGCGCCAAGGAAGCAGCTGTCGCCGCGTCTGCAGGCGAACAGCTGGGTGTTGCCGTGCTGCCGGCGCAGGTATTCGATGACGTGCCAGGCTTCGATCCCGCCCAGCGGCTGGTTCTGCGAGCGCGCCAGAACAACCTTGCCAAGCTGCCCCTGACGGATGTTGCGGACGGCTTCGGCCACCTTGCTTTCCCAGTCCCTGCGTTCCTGTGCCGAAGCCCCGGTGTGCGGACTGCCCGCCGCGGGCTGTCCTCGCCTCCGGGCCGGCTGGCGCAGTCGCCGCAGTATCGAGTCGTGGCGGATGGCCAGGGTCAGGGCATCGTTCCCGGCCTCCGCCAGTTGCTGGCAGAGTACCCGGCAGGTGTCGCCCTCGCGCAGCACGGTCAGGCGGGCGAGATCCAGGCTGGCGTCGCCGAATGCCTGCCAGTGTTTCTGGCGGGGACCGGCCGGGTCGAAACGGAAGCCGCCGCACAGGCGTGGCGCCAGCGGGCCCTCGACGACGGCATGCCGGCACAGGGCCTGCCAGTTTTCCTCGATCCGGACAAAACGCCGCTCACCATGACCATCAAGTTCCAGGGCGCGGTCCCAGGCAAAGAATGCGAGGCCGGGCTGCCGGCCCTCCCAGTAGAAAAATGGCGTCTGACCGTCATCCATGGTGCCGAATACCTGCAGCGGGTCGAGTGGATCGATCCCGAACGAGACCGCTGCCAGCACCGGATGACCAAGTACCTCGGCCCGGCGGATGGCGCGCTCGAAAGTGTGATGCAGGAGCGGCAGATGCTGGCTTGCGACCGGGGAACTCATGCGATCCCCCGGGTCTGCCGCCAGTACTTGACCTGCTCGTCGATGTACCAGTGGATGAGCTGCGAGAAAAGGGTCTCGGCAAAGGCCGGATCGAGGCCGTTCTCCTCCGCCCAGCGGGCGCGTGCCGGGAGCATCGCGGCCACGCGCTCCGGCGCCGGTATGGCGGCCTCGGAGGCCTTGAAGCGCGATGCGGCCCTGACGTATTCCATGCGTCGGCCAAGGGCCTGGATGATCTCATGGTCGATCCGGTCGATTGCGTCGCGGACCTCGAGCAGGCTGCTGCAGTTTTCAGGCGTTGTCATCAGGCAATTTCCCGGAAAAGGGTTTCGGCGTGGCCGAGGCGGCACAGCAGGTGTTCGATCACGGCGGCGCGTTGTCCGACCAGATAGAAATGGCCGCCGGGAAAACGCTTCAGCGTTGCCCGCTGCCGGCCGGCAAGGTCCCAGCCCTGCGCTTCGTCGCTGCTGGCTTCTTCGTCGCGATCGCCGAGCAGGACATCGACGGGGCAGGCCAGGGCGACCGGCCGGGCGCGGCGATAGGTCTCGATCACCTGGTAATCGGCACGCAGGATGGGCAGAAACAGGGCGCGCAGGTCCGCATCCTCCAGCAGTTCGCTGGCGCCTCCCTGGCGGCGGATGTCGTCCAGCAGCGCGGCCTCGTCACCGCGGTGCAGCTCGCCACCACGCTGCAGGTGCGGTGCCGGCAGGGCGGAGACGAACAGGTGGTGCGGCGGCAGGCCGGCGTGTTCCAGCTGCAGGGCCGTTTCGTAAGCCAGCGCTGCGCCGAGGCTGTGGCCGAACAGCACCAGCGGCGCGTCGGCGAACTCCCGCAGGGCCAGGGCGGCGCCTTCGGCGAGGGGGGCCATGCCGGTCGACGGCGTCTCGTTGAAACGGTCCTCCCGGCCCGGATACTGCATCGCCAGCAGGTCGATGTCGGCGGGCAGCCGTTCCTTCCAGGCGGCAAAGAAACTGGCGCTGCCGCCGGCGTGGGGGAAGCAGACCAGACGCAGGCGCGGCATGGGCGTCAGGCGGAAGGGGCGAACCCAGGTTTCGGCGGGATGGCTCATGCGCGCGCCTCCAGTTCCTGGCGCAGGCATTCGCGCAGCGTCTTCTTGCTGATTTTGCCGATGCCGGTCTGCGGAAAGGCCGCCACCAGCTCGATGCGGTCCGGCACCTTGAATGCGGCCAGGCCCTGGCTGTGCAGGTATTGCCTGAGTTTCAGCGCCGAGGGGGCAGGCTGACGCGGAATGACAAAAGCGCAGGTACGCTCTCCGAGCAGGCTGTCCGGCATGGCTACCACCGCAGCGTCGTGGACCTGGGGATGGGCGATCAGCAGATTTTCCACTTCCTCGGCCGCGATTTTTTCGCCGCCGCGGTTGATCTGGTCCTTGTCGCGCCCCTCGACAACCAGATAGCCGTCGGCCCGCCGGCGCACGCGGTCGCCGGTACGGTAGAAACCGTTTTCATCGAAGGCCCGGGCGTTGTGTCCAGGCAGCCGGTAGTAGCCCCGGATGGTATACGGGCCGCGGACCCGCAGTTCGCCCACTTCCCCATCGGCGACATCATGGCCTTCCGCGTCGACCACCCGTATTTCGTCGGCCGGTGACAGGGGACGGCCCTGGGTTTCAATGAGGCGTTCGGGAGGATCATCCAGCCGGGTGTAGCAGACCAGCCCTTCTGCCATGCCCAGGACCTGCTGCAGCCGGCAGCCGAGGACCGGGGCAATGCGCCGTGCCGCATGGCTGCCCAGCTTCGAACCGCCAACCTGGAGCAGGCGCAGGCTGGAGAGGTCGGCCTGGCGGCTGGCCTGGGCATCGAGCCACAGCATCGCCAGCGGCGGGACCAGGGCAACATGGGTGACCCGCTCGCGGGCGACAAGCGGAAAGCAGTGCTCGGGGTCGGCGCGCTGGCTGACCACCACGCGTCCGCCGGCCAGCAGGGTACCGATCACACCGGGGCAGCAAAGCGTGAAATTGTGCGCCATCGGCAGACCGGTCAGGTACACCGTGCTTTCGTCGAAGCCGCAGAGTGCGGCGCTGGCGCGCACGTTGTAGAGGTATTCACGATGGCGCCGGGGGATCAGCTTCGGTGTGCCGGTGGTGCCGCCGGAGAGCTGGAAGCAGGCGATATCTTCCGCACGGGCCGCGCATTCTTCCCGCGGAGAAGCCTGATACAGCGGTGCCATCGACTGCAGCGGCGCATCGGCCATGCCGTGGATCAGGGCCATGGAGCAGGCGCCTTCGTCCAGCAGCGCACGGGCCATGGGGCGCGGGTCGAAGCCGTCTGCCTGCCCGGCTCCGATATAGGCTGCCGCCCGGGCGAAACGGCAGAAGCCGGAGATTTCATGCTGGCGATGGGCCGGGAGGGCGAGCACCGGGCGCACGCCGAGCTGGAACAGGGCGAAGCAGGTCTCGACAAAGGCGATGCTGTTGGGCAGGTGCAGCACCACATTGTCTCCCGCCTTCAGCCCGGCCTGATGCAACCCGGCCGCCAGGCGACGGCAACGTTCGAGCAGTGCGGCATAAGTGATGTGGTGACCGTCGGCACTCAGTGCGATCCGCTGCGGATGGCGTTCTGCGCTGATGGCCAGCGCGCCGGCGAAATCCTGTGTCTGCCAGTAGCCGGCCTCGATATAGCGCCGGATGAACGGCTCGGGCCAGTCGGGGGCGTCAGCCGGGGGCTCGATGGCAGAAGCGGGGAGGCGCGAGGAAGTCATGAAATCTCCGGTGAATACCTGATTGATATTTTTTGTAAATGATATTTGTTATCATTAAGCAACAAACAGGGACCGTGCAAGCCCGCTCCTTTCGACTGCCGGGCTTTTTCATTCGATTCATGGGCGAAGTGACCGAAGCGCCATCCGCTTGCGCCAGAAGTCCCTCCGCATTCACCTATCCCGAAGGGGCTGCCGTGCCGGCGGTCTCCGGGGAACAGGAAACCCGATGACCATCACCATCATTTCTCCCCGTTCCGATGACGCCGCCTGCGTGCCCGGCAACCGGCCCGGTGTCGCGCACATCGATCCGGACATCAAACTGGTAACCGGCACCTTGTGCTCGGCCAGCGAAGACTGGTTCGAGGAACCGCTGGAACGCGGGCTGCGGCTGATCCTCGTGCAGAGCGGGCAACTGCGCTGCCGGATTCCCGGGCAGCCCGAGCACCTGATCAAAGGGCCCAGCCTGTGCACCATCGCCAGCGACGGCGATTTCACGTCGACACAGATTTACGGCACCGAAAAGCCCCTGCGCTACACCATCGTCCAGCTCGGTGTCGAAGCCCTGAACGACCGGGCCGGCTGGTTGCCCGAGCCTCTGGTGCGGCGCCCGGGAGGGGACCCGAGGATCATGAGCTGCCCGGCACCACGCGCCATGCAGGCGCTGGCGTCGCAGATCGCAACCTGCCAGATGTTCGGTCCGACCCGTGACCTTTACCTCGGCGGCAAGGCCATGGAACTGGCCGCGCTCAGCGCCCAGTTTCTTTCCGGCGAGGCGGGCGCGACCGAGGCGCCGCGCATCGCCTGCCCGGAGGTCGAGCGCATTCACGCCGCGCGCGACCTGCTGGTGGAATCCCTGCAGGAACCGCCGACGCTCGACGCACTGGCGACCCGGGTCGGCATGAACCCGCGCAAGCTGACCGTCGGCTTCCGCAAGGTGTTCGGTGCCAGCGTGTTTGGCTACCTGCAGGAATACCGCCTGCGCGAAGCGCACCGCATGCTGTGCGACGAGGAAGTCAACGTTTCGACCGTGGCGTACCGGGTCGGTTACAGTCCCGCGCATTTCTCCATCGCTTTCCGCAAGCGATACGGTATTTCCCCCAGCGAGATCTGCTGAGGCGGTGCCCCGGGGGCGGGGAAGGGCGCCGGCGTCACGGTGACGTCGGCGCCCTTCCCTGCCCCCGGGGCATTCATGAGCTGCTCCCGATCTAACGAAACAGTCCGGCCATCTAAAGCATTGCCGCCCGGACACCCGGAGCAGGTGGAACAATGTCATATTTGAGAATGGTTGTTATTTACTGGCAACTGACATTGACCCTTGCCCTCTGGGAGCCTTCATGGATCTGCCCCTCGATTCCCGTCCCGGCCTGCGCGACTGGCTGGTCACGCAGCTCGCCGAGCTGCTCGGTGAACCGCCCGATGACGTCTGCCTGCTGGCGGACGACGATGACTTGCTGGGTTGCGGCCTCGACTCGATCCGCCTGATGTACCTGCAGGAACGCCTGCGTGCGGGAGGGGTGGCCGTGGAATTCGCGCAACTGGCCCGACGCCCCTGCCTGGAGGCCTGGCTCGAACTGCTGCCTGCCGCGCCACGCGTGGCGGCGCCTGCCCGGACGGCAGAGCCGGCAGTCAGGCACGATCAGCCTTTCGACTTGTCCTCCGTGCAGCAGGCATACTGGCTCGGGCGTGGCCCGGACGAGATCCTGGGCAACATCAGCTGCCACGCCTTTCTCGAATTCCGTGCCCGTGAAGTCGATGCGCAGCGCCTGGCGGCGGCGGCCGCTCTCGTGCGGCAGCGCCATCCGATGCTGCGCGCACGTTTCATTGACGGGCGGCAGCAAGTGATCGAGGCACCGGCGCTGCCGTGCTTCGATCTGCAGGACTGGCGCCAGCATGGCATGGAACAGGCCGAGGCAGCCTGGCAGGCGCTGTGGCAGCAGCGCTCGCACGAATGCCTGAAGGTCGAGCAGGGGCAAGTCTTCCTGTTGGGTCTGGTGCAGATGCCGGGGGGCGAGGATCGCCTCTGGCTGAGCCTCGACCTGCTGGCCGCGGATGTGGAGAGCCTGCGTCTGCTGCTTGCCGAGCTGGGTACCGCCTATGCCGCACCGCAGGCGCTGCGCGAGGCGCCACCGCTGCATTTCGCCGACTACCTGGCGCGACGCGCGCAGCAGCGCGCCGGGGCGGCGGCCACGGCACGCGAGTACTGGTTGCAGCGCCTGCCGCAGTTGCCGGACGCGCCGGGCCTGCCGCTGGCCTGCGCCCCCGAGAGCATTCGCCAGCCGCGCACGCGGCGTCTGTCGTACCGGATGCCGGCCGGCGAAAGCCGGCGCCTGGAGTCCCTGGCCGCACAGCACGGGGTGACGCTGTCGAGCGTGTTTGGCTGCGCCTTTGCCACCGTCCTGGCGCGCTGGAGCGAGAGCCCCGGCTTTCTGCTGAATGTGCCGCTGTTCGACCGGCATGCCGATGATGCCCGCCTCGGTGAGGTCATCGCCGACTTCACCACCTTGTTGCTGCTCGAATGCCGGGTCGACGCAACAGCCTCTTTTGCCGACGCGGTCAGGGCCTTCCAGCGCAGCCTGCACGACGCCATCGATCATGCGGCGTTCCCGGCGCTGGAAGTGCTGCGCGAAGCGCGCCGGCAGGGGCAGCCGCGCTCCGCACCAGTGGTGTTTTCCAGCAACCTGGGTGAGGACGGCTTTGTGCCGGCCGCGTTCCGCGACGTCTTCGGCGATCTCCACGACATGCTTTCGCAGACGCCCCAGGTATGGCTCGACCACCAGCTTTACCGCGTCGACGGCGGCATCCTGCTGGCCTGGGACGCGATCGTCGGGCTGTTCCCCGACGGGCTTCTGGAAACCCTGTTCGAGGCCTATGTGACCTTGCTCCGGCAATGCTGCGACGGTGGCTGGGATCACCCGCCGGCCCTGCCGCTGCCCTGGGCGCAACAGGCTTGCCGGGCCCGTCTCAATGCCTGCCCGGCACCGGGCGTGGCGCGCCCCCTGCATCATGATTTCTTCGCCCGGGCCACCCGCGACCCGTCCGCCGTCGCGCTTCGTTACGATGAGCGCTGCATGACCCGCGGAGAACTGGCCGGGCAGGCACTGCGCATTGCCGCCGGCCTGAGAGCCGCCGGCATCGAGACCGGCGATGCGGTGGAAATCAGTCTGCCGCGCGGCCCGCAACAGGTCGCGGCCGTTTTTGGCGTGCTCGCCGCCGGCGCCTGCTATGTCCCGCTGGATATCGATCAGCCGCCGGCTCGCCGCCGGCTGATCGAAGACGCTGCCGGCATCCGCCTGGTGATCACCGAATGCGATGAGCCCCGGGCGACGCCGCCGCGGCTCGCCGTCGAACGACTGGCGCGCACGCAGGCACTTGCCGCGCCGACGCCGCTGACACCCGGCGCGAGCGCCTATGTCATCTACACCTCGGGCTCGACCGGTGTCCCCAAAGGGGTGGAAGTCAGCCACGCGGCGGCGATGAATACCATCGACGCGCTGCTCGGCCTGCTGCGCGTCGGCGCCGACGATCGCCTGCTGGCCGTCTCGGCACTGGACTTCGACCTTTCCGTCTTCGACCTGTTCGGCGGCCTGGGCGCCGGTGCCAGTCTGGTCCTGCCGTCCCAGGCGCAGGCCCGGGATGCGGCCGCCTGGGCCGACGCCATCCGCCGCCACGGCGTGACCCTGTGGAACTCCGCGCCGGCGCTGCTGGAAATGGCCCTCAGCCTGCCGGGCACGCAGGCCGACTACCGCAGCCTGCGCGCGGTGCTGCTGTCAGGCGACTGGGTGGCGCTGGATCTGCCGGCGCGGCTGCGCTCGCGCTGCGCGGCCGACTGCCGTCTCCATGTGCTTGGCGGTGCGACCGAAGCCGGGATCTGGTCGAACCTGCAGTCCGTTGGCGTCGTACCGTCGCACTGGCGTTCCATTCCCTATGGCCGCCCGCTGCCCGGCCAGGCCTACCGGGTGGTCGACGCGTACGGGCGCGATGTGCCGGATCAGGTGGTCGGGGAGCTGTGGATCGGGGGAGGCAGCCTGGCCCGCGGCTATCGCAACGATCCGCAGCTGACCGCACAGCGCTTTGTCCACGACGGGCAGGGGCGCTGGTATCGCACCGGCGACCGTGGCCGCTACTGGGCCGATGGCACGCTGGAGTTCCTTGGCCGGGTCGACCAGCAGGTCAAGCTCCGCGGTCAGCGCATCGAACTGGGCGAGGTCGAGGCGGCGCTGTGCGCCCAGCCCGGTGTCGAGGCGGCTTGCGCCGCGGTGACCGGCAGCGGTACGCCCGGCCTGGGGGCGGTGCTGGTGCCACGGTTGCCGGCTGCGGGCGGACCGCCGCCGGCATGCCCCGAGACACAGTGCTTCGCCGGTCTGGGCGAGGCCGAGACGGTGGTCACCCGGCATCTGCTCGGGATGCTGCTGGAGGCGCCGCCGGAAATTCCCGATGCGCTGTGCAAGCGCTGGCTGGACTGGCTGGCGCAGTCGGCCGCGGGTGAGCTGCCGGCGCTCGACGAAGCCTTGTGCCGGCTTGGCTGGCAGGCCTCGGTGCTGGCGGCCATGGGTCAGGCACTGCGTGCGCTGTTTGAAGGCGGACAGCCGCCGGCCACGCTGCTGCTCGACCCCTGGCTGGCACCGCAGGCGGTGGCGGCCCGGTTGCCGGACGGCCGCGAGGCGCTGACCCGGCTGATGCAGGCCCTGCCGGCGCCGGTCGCCGGCGAACGCCTGCAGGTGGCGGTGCTGGATACCCGCGCCGGGCTCTGGCTCGACCGGAGCATCGCTTCGCTGCTGCGTCCCGACCTTGACCTGACCCTGTTCGAGCGCAGCCGTGGCCTGCTCGATGCCGCCGCCTCCCGCCTGCCATCGCGGGTCGCGATTCAGGCGCTCGACGACGGGCTGCTGCCGTCCGGACATCTCGGGCGCTATGACCGGGTAATCAGTTTTGCCGCGCTGCATGGCTACGAGACCCGCCGCGAAGGGCTGGCGCTGGCCGCCGCACTGCTGCGTCCGCAAGGCCGGTTGCTGCTGGTCGACCTGCTGCGGGCATCGCCGCTGGCCCTGCTCGGCGCGGCGCTGCTCGATGACCGGCCCTTGCGTCTGCCGGACCTGCCGGCGCTTCAGTCCGACATTGCCGACGCCGGTCTGGCACCGCGCTGCCTCTGGCGCAGTGAGCGGATCGCACTGGTCGAGGCGGTCTCCCCGGGCACCGGTCTCGACCCGGCGCGACTGCAGGCTGGCCTGGAGGCGCGCCTGCCGCAGGCCATGCGGCCCGAGCGACTTTGGTGCCTGCCGGCCTTGCCGCTGAACGCCAACGGCAAGATCGATCGCCGGCGTCTGGCCGCAAGCATGACCCGCGCACTGACGCAGGTCGGCGGAGACGACACGGCCGGCGAAGCGCTGGCGCCGCATGAACAGCGCCTTGCCGCCTGCTGGGAAACGGTGCTCAGGCAGCCGGTGAAGCAGCGTGACGCGAGCTTCTTCAGCCTTGGCGGCGACAGCCTGCTGGCGACGCGCCTGCTGGCCCTGGTCCGCGAGCGCTTCGGCGTGCGTCTGGGCATGGCCGACTTTTACCGTCAGCCGACCCTGGCCGGCCTTGCCCGGCACCTGGAAGGGGCCGACGCCGGCGTCACGAAAAGCCAACTGGAAGAGGGCGTGCTATGAGCGTGGGCGAACTGCTGGAAACTTGCCGCAACCGGCAGATCGAGTTGTGGGGCGAAGCAGGGCAGCTGCGCTACCGCGCCCCGCAGGGGGCCCTCGACGACGGTCTGGCCGAGCGATTGCGGGCGGCGCGCGACGCGCTGCTCGAACACCTGGACGCAGGGCCGGTCTGGCGTGCCGAACCGGCACGCGCCCATGAACGATTTCCGCTGACCCCGGTGCAGGCCGCCTATGTTCTCGGGCGTCAGGCCGCCTTCGACTATGGCGGCAATGCCTGCCATCTGTATGTCGAGTACGAATGGCCGGCCGACACCGATCCCCGGCGCCTCGAGGCCGCCTGGAACGCGCTGCTCGTGCGCCATCCGATGCTGCGTGCGGTGATCGAGGACAACGCCTGGCAGCGGGTCCTGCCCGACGTGCCCTGGCAGTCCCTCGTCGTGCACGACGGCACGACACTGGACCCCGACGCCTTCGGGGCGCATCTGGCGCAGGTGCGCGAGCGTCTCGATCACCGCTGCGCACCACTCGACCAGTGGCCGGTCCTGTGTCCCGAACTGAGCATCGGCCGGCAGGGCTGCGTGCTGCACATGTCAGTGGATTTCACCCTGATTGACTATGCCAGCCTGCAGTTGCTGCTCGATGAGTGGCGGCGGCGCTATCGCGACCCGCAAGTGACGCCACCGCCGGAAGCGACCTTCCGCGACTACGTGCAAGTCGAGCAGCAGCGCCGCCGCTCGGTGGCCTGGCAGCGCGACCGCGACTGGTGGCTGGCGCGCCTGGACGACCTGCCGGGACGACCGGACCTGCCGCTGCGGACACAGCCGGATACCCGCTCGACCCGTTTTTGCCATCTCCATGCGCGCCTCGACGACGACGCCTGGCGCCAGCTCTGCACCCAGGCTGGCGCGCGCGGACTCAGCGCGGCGGGTGTGGCGCTGGCCGCCTTTGCCGAGACAGTTGGCCGCTGGAGCCAGACGCCGGCGTTCTGCCTCAACCTGACGGTACTCAACCGGCCAGCGCTGCACCCCCAACTGCCGCTGGTGCTTGGCGACTTCACCGCGCTGAGCCTGCTGGCGGTGGACAGCCGCCACGGCGACAGTTTTGCCGCGCGGGCGCGGCGTATCGGCGAGCAAATGTTCGAGGACCTTGATCATCCGGTTTTCAGTGGCGTCGACCTGCTGCGCGAACTGGCCCGCCGTCGCGGACGTGGCGCCGATCTGATGCCGGTGGTCTTCACCAGCGGTATCGGCAGCGTGCAGCGTCTGCTCGGAGACGCCGAGGCATTGAGTGCGCCGCGATACATGGTCAGCCAGACGCCGCAGGTCTGGCTGGACTGCCAGGTCACCGACCAGTTCGGCGGTCTGGAAATCGGCTGGGACGTACGCCAGGGCCTGTTCCCCGAAGGACAGGCAGAGGCCATGTTCGAGGCTTTCGTCGACCTGCTGCGGCAGCTTGCGGACAGCCCGCAGGCGTGGAACGCCAGCGATGCCGGGTTGTACGCCGGGCCGGTCGGGGCGCCTCCGGTGGCGTTGCCCGGCACGGGGCGGAGCATTGCCGCCGGGTTTGCCGAGCGTGCGCAGCTCAGTCCCGATGCCCCCGTGATTCACGATGCGGCCGGCAGTTACAGCTACCGCCAGATTGCCCAGCATGCCACGGCGCTGCGTCGTGCACTGGAAGCGAACGGCGTGGGGCCCGGTCAGCGGGTCGCGGTGCTGCTGCCCAGGAGCGCCTCGCAACTGGTTGCCGTCCTCGGCGTGATTCAGGCCGGTGCGGCCTATGTGCCGGTCGACATTCGCCAGCCGGCGCTGCGACAGCGGGCAATCCTCGACAGCGCCGGCGTGGCGGCCCTGGTCTGCCTGGCGCAGGATGTGCCGGCACAGATCGACTGCCCGTGCCTGGCCATCGATCGCCTGCCGGCCGATGCGGACTGGCCGCCGCCTGCCGCCGCCGCGGTGGCGCCGGACGATCTTGCCTACGTGATCTACACCTCGGGCTCCACCGGCACCCCCAAGGGCGTGATGCTCAGCCATGCGGCGGCAAGCAATACGCTGCAGGACATCAACGAGCGTTACGCAGTGAGCGAGCGGGACCGTCTGCTCGGCCTGGCCGAACTGAGTTTCGACCTGTCGGTCTACGACTTCTTTGGTGCCACTGCCGCGGGTGCCCAGATCGTGCTGCCGGACCCGGCGCGTGGCAGTGACCCCTCGCACTGGGCCGAGCTGATGGAACGGCACGGGATCACCCTGTGGAACTCGGTGCCGGCCCAGGGACAGATGCTGGTCGACTACCTCGAAAGCGAGCCCGGACGCAGGGTACCTGGTCCGCGCTGCGTACTGTGGTCCGGTGACTGGATTCCGGTCAGCCTGCCGGTGCGCTGGTGGAAGCGCTGGCCCGACAGCGCGCTGTTCAGCCTCGGCGGGGCCACTGAAGCGGCCATCTGGTCGATCGAACAACCGATCCGTCCGGCGCATGCCGAGCTGGCGAGCATCCCCTATGGATGCGCGCTGCGCGGGCAGAGCGTGGAGGTGCTGGATGCCCGTGGCCGGCGCTGCCCGCCGGGCGTGCGCGGCGAGATCCATATCGGCGGGGTCGGTCTGGCGCTTGGCTATGCCGGTGATCCGCAGCGCACTGCTGAGCGCTTCATTCGTCACGCTGACGGACGCCGCCTGTACCGTACCGGCGATCTCGGTCGCTACCTGCCCGATGGCAGCATCGAATTTCTGGGGCGAGAGGACGACCAGGTCAAGATCCGGGGCCACCGCATCGAGCTGGCCGAACTGGACGCGGCCCTGTGCGCACATCCGCAAGTGAACCTGGCGGCGACCGTGGTGCTGGGCAGCGCACACGAGCGCAGCCTGGCCAGCTTTGTCACCCTTCATCCGCAGGCGGGCGAAGCCGGCGACGCCCGTGACGGGCTCGACGCGGTGTGCGAACGGGCGCGGCAGGCACTGCAGCACGACTGGGGCGAGCTGCCGGCGATCGCGGACGCGGTGGCGGCACTCGACCGTGCCTGCCTCGCCTCCCTGGCCGCCTGGCTGGCCGGCAGCGGCATTTTTGCCAGCGCCGCCGGTCTGGACTTCTCCACCCTGTGCCAGCGGCTCGGCATTGGCGATGTGCGTGAGCGCCTGCTGCTCCACTGGCTGCGGCAGCTGGAAGAGGGCGGCTATCTGCGGCGTGAAGGATCGGTCTGGACCGGCTGCGACACACGGCCGGCGGTCGACCCGGCGACGGCCTGGCGCGATTTCGCCGCCAGCGCGCCGTCGCATTTGTGGCCGGCTGGACTGGTTGCCTATCTGCGCGACAGCGCCGGGTCCCTGGCAGAACAACTGGCCGGACGGGTCAGCCCGGCAGCGCTGATGTTCCCGCAGGGCTCGGCGCATATCGCCGAGGCCATGTACAGCGAAGGCCTGCACGCCCGCGCGCTGCACGCGGCGATGGCCGAGGCGATCGCCGCCATCGTCGAGCGCCAGCCGGCACGCCGCTGGCGGCTGCTCGAACTCGGCGCCGGCACCGCTGCGGCCAGCCTCGCGGTCATTGCCCGCCTGGCGCCGCTGGCTGACCGCGGCGTGGAACTGGATTACCTGTTCACCGACGTGTCCAGCTACTTCCTCGCCGCGGCGCGCAAGCGCTTCGCCGGACAGCCCTGGGTGCGCTTCAGCCGTTTCGACATGAACGACACGCTGAGCGGGCAGGGCGTGGCACCACACTCGGTGGACATCCTGCTGAGCTCCGGCGCGCTGAACAATGCGCTGGATACCCCGGCGCTGCTGGCCGGCCTGCGTGAACTGCTGGACGCCGACGCCTGGCTGGTGATCCAGGAACTGACGCGCGAACACAACGAAATCAGCATCAGCCAGAGCCTGATGATGGAAAACCCACGCGACGGCCGGGCCGGGCAGCATCATCTGTTCGTTCATGCCGGGCAATGGCTGGAGTGGCTTGGGCAGGTGCCCGGCGACGTGGCGGCCAGCGTGGTGCCGTCCGGCCATGCCCTTGACCTGCTCGGTTACGACATCCTGCTGGCCCGCTGCAAGACCGGGCTGGCGCGGCTGGCACCGGCCGAACTGCTGGCGTTTGTCGAGTCACGCCTGCCGCGCTACATGCTCCCGGCACAGCTGCACGTGCTCGAACGGTTGCCGGTCACCGGGAACGGCAAGATCGACCGCAAGGCCCTTGCCGATGTCGCCCGCCAGCCTCGCTCCGTGCCACCGCGTGATGCGGCCGGGGAACCGGCGGATGCACTGGAACGTGCCTTGCTGGAACACTGGCGGGAGGTGCTGGACAACCCCGATCTGGGGGTCGATCAGGACTTCTTTACCGCGGGTGGCGACTCCCTGCTGATCGCCCAGCTGATCGCGCGCCTGCGCGACAGCCAGGAAGAGGCCCGCCGGCATCCGTTCGACCGGCTGCTGCGCTGGGCGCTGAGCCAGCCGACCGCGCGCGGCATGGCCCGGCGCCTGCGCGAAGCGCGCGAGGACACCGGCGCAGACTGCACACCATCGGCGGCGCCAGTCCGCAGCACAGACGCTGTCCCCGGCATGCCGCGCGCGCCCCTTGGCGATGGTGCGGCCCTGGCCGATCCGCTGGTGCGCCTGGCGGAAGGGGAGGGGGTGCCGCGGGTGCTGATCCATGAAGGGCTGGGCACCTTGCTGCCCTATCGTCCGCTGATTCAGGCACTGGGCTGCGAGCGGCCGCTGCTGGGCCTGGCGGTGCATGACAGCGAAGCCTATCTGGCGATTCCCGCCGCGCACCTGAACGCCTGCCTCGGCCGGCGCTATGCCGCTGCACTGCACGCCGCCGGCCTGCGCGAAGTGGATCTGCTCGGTTATTGCTCCGGCGGCCTGCTCGCCCTGGAGACTGCCCGGTCCCTGGTTCAGCGTGGGGTGCGCGTGCGGCAACTGGACATTGTCTCCAGTTACCGGATTCCTTACCGGATCGATGACGAGCGCCTGCTGCTGTTCAGCTTCGCCGCCACCCTCGGCCTGGATACCGCCGCGCTGGGCTTCCCCGGGGCCGCCGGGCTGGCCAGCCGGATTCATGCCGCGCTGGCCGGGACGCGTGGCCATCTGCCGGCGCAGACGCTGGCAACGCTGCCTGCCCTGGCCGACCTCGATGCCCTGCGCTGGCGTGTCCTGCAGGCCGCCAGCGGCAGCGCCGGGGCCGCCGGTTCCGGACGCGAGACGCTGTACCGGCTGTTCTGCCATTCGGTGCGGGCCAGCCAGGCCGAACTGCCGGTGCCTTACGTCGGCGCCCTGCGCCTGTTCGTGCCGGGCGCCGGCCATCCACTGGTACCGGACTACGCCGGGGCGCTGGCGCGTGACTGGCAGGTGGCGGCGATCGGTGCCTGCCTCCTCCATGAGGTGCCCGGCGGGCACTTCGATTGTCTGGGCCAGACACTGGCCGATTTTCTGCTGAAGGAGGTACGCCCATGAACGCGGTGCGTTCCGTCGTGGTCGCCGGTTCCCGGTTTGGCCAGTTTTATGCCGCCGGTGTCGCTGCCGATCCGCGCTTTGCCCTGCGCGGCATCCTCGGCCAGGGCAGCCGGCGTTCACAGGCACTGGCCGCGCGACATGGCGTCGACCTCTGGCGCGAGCCCGGCGCGGTGCCGGACGATGTCCGGCTGGCCTGCGTCGCGGTCGGCGGCGCCGCGCGTGGCGAGCAGGGACCCGCGCTGGCCGAAGCGCTGATGGCGCGCGGCATCGATGTGCTGATCGAGCATCCGCTGCTGCCCGGCGAATGGCAGGGCATGCTGCGCACGGCCGCTCGCCTCGGCCGGCGCTGCCTGCTGAACACCTTCTATCCGCAGTTGCCGGCGGTGGCGCGCTTTATCGAACTGGGCCGGCAATTGCACCACCGCCGGGGCATTCGCCACCTGGAGGCAAGCTGCGGGGTCCAGGTGGGCTTCGCTACCCTGGACATTCTGGCGGCGCTGCTGGAAGGGGTTGGTCCCTGGTCGCTGGAGGACGCGGGCTGCGATCTGTCGGCGATGCGCGGGCTGTCCCTGGTGCTGGCCGGCGTGCCGCTGAATCTGCAGGTGCTCAATGAACTGGCTGCCGACAACGATGGCCGGATGACCGTGCTGCAGCGCCTCAGCCTGACGACCGATCGCGGCACCCTCAGCCTGGCCGGACCGCACGGGCCGCTGCTGTGGACCCCGGCGGTCGCGGTGCCGGCCGTGGATGCCGACGGGCTGTTTGCGCCGTCCGGCGAGTCGCTGCCCACGGTGCAGCTCTGGCATGCCGAACCCTGCTCCTGGGCGCAGGTGCA
Organism: Microvirgula curvata; assembly: GCF_054781615.1. Taxonomy (NCBI): domain Bacteria; kingdom Pseudomonadati; phylum Pseudomonadota; class Betaproteobacteria; order Neisseriales; family Aquaspirillaceae; genus Microvirgula; species Microvirgula curvata. The sequence goes on from NZ_BAAGUB010000015.1 coordinate 181,300, forward strand.
CCGCCACCTGTGGCCGGCAGCCGCCGCCGACGCCCTGGCCCTGCTCGATGATGAAGACGCCGTGCACCGGCGCAACCAGCGCAGCCTTGAGGTCGCCGCCGTCTGGCAGCGGATCGGCAAGCGGCTGGGCTTTCCCGCGGCACCGCCGCCGGGGCTGGCGCCGGCGAGCCTGGAGCAGGCGCTGGAGCGGGCCTCATGACCCCGGTGCTGTGGCGTCTGCTGCGTCCCTGCCGCTGGCGGCTGGGACTGGCCATGGGACTGCAGGCCCTGGCCGGCATCAGCTCCCTGCTGCCCTGGATACTGCTTGCCGGGCTGGCCGACTCGCTGGTGAAGGGGGCGGCAAACCCGGTGCTGCTTGCCCTGGTGCCGCTGGCCATCCTGGTCTGGCTGGTCTGCCAGGCGCTGGCCACGCATCTGGCCCACGAGGTGGATGCCGATGTCTGCAACGATCTGCGTCTGCGGCTGCTGGCGCATCTGCAGCGCCTGCCGCTCGACTGGTTCAGCCGCCAGGGCCAGGACGGCGTGGCGCGGCTGGTCGGGCAGGATGTGCGGGCCCTGCACCAGCTGATTGCGCATGCCCCCAACGACGTCAGCAAGCTGCTGGTGGTGCCGCTTGCCGCGATGTTGTGGCTGGCCTGGCTGCAACCCTGGCTGCTGCTGTTCTGCCTGCTGCCGCTGGGGTTTGCCGCCGCCGGTTTCGGTCTGCTGCGCTCGGCGCGCTACCGCGACGAGGTCATGCGGCGCAACACCGCCCTCGAACACCTGTCGGCCGACTATGGCGAGTTCGCTCACAATCTGCTGCTGGCCCGGCAATATCCGGGCGCCGGCATACAGCAGGGAGTCGAAACCTCGGCGACGGCATTTGGCCTGGCGTTCTCGTCCTGGGTGGCGCGCGTCGGGCATCTGGCCGCGCTGGTCCATGTCCAGCTCGGTGCGCCCTGGCTGCTGGCCTGGTCACTGCTCGGTGCGCTGGTGCTGGACGCGCTCGGCGTGCCACTGGCCCCCGGCCCGGTCTGCGCCGTACTGCTGCTGGTGAGAGCGATGGCGGCGCCGGTCGAGGCGCTGGGTCATGGCAGCGATGCCCTGCTGGCCGCGCAGGCTGCGGCCGCGCGCCTGCAGCAGGTGTTTGACCAGGCCCCGCTGGCGGAAGGCCGGTCATCGCGCCTGCCCGCCGACGGTTCGCTGGTGGCCCGCGGGCTCAGCTACGCCTGTGAGGGCAGGGCGGTGCTGGAGGATATCGACCTGAACGTGGAGGACGGCAGCCTGGTTGCCCTCGTCGGTCCTTCCGGGGCCGGCAAGAGCACGCTGCTGTCCCTGCTGGCGCGCTGCATGGACCCCGACCGCGGCGAGCTGCATACCGGCGGCGTGGCATTGCGCGATCTGCCATCCGCTGTCCGCCACCGGCATATCGTGCTGGCCGGCCAGCAGGCCGCGGCGCTGGAAGTCTCGCTGGCCGACAATATCGCGCTGTTCCGCCCGGGGGCGACCCTCGACGAGATCCGTGCGGCCGCCCGCGACGCCTGCCTCGACGACCGCATCATGGCCCTGCCGCGCGGTTACGACAGTGTGCCGGGACGTGATCTGCAACTGTCGGGCGGCGAGCTGCAACGGCTGTCGCTGGCCCGCGCGCTGCTGTCGCCGGCCCGGCTGCTGCTGCTCGACGAGCCGACCTCCGCACTCGATCCGCACACCGCCCGCACGCTGCTGCGCTGCCTGCGCGAGCGCGGTGCCGGCCGTACCCGTCTGATCGTCACCCACCAGCTGGAAGGGGTCCGCGACGCCGACCTGATTCTGGTGATGCAGGATGGCCGCCTCGTCGAGCGAGGGCGACATCCGGCGCTGCTGGCGGCGGGCGGAACCTATGCGCGCCTGTGGCACGAACAGCACGAACGGGAGGTGCACGCATGATGACGGTTCTTTCCCGCCTGCGCCTGCTGCCCGGCGACTGCCGCCGCGCGCTGCGCGAGGCGGTGGTCTGGGCGTCCCTGGCCGCCTTGCTGGATGCCGCCTGCGGGGTGCTGCTGGTGCCCTTGATCGAAGCCTGGTTCGCTTCGGGCGTCTTGCCCTGGCGCTGGGTCATCGCACTGCTGGGGCTGACGCTGGTGCAGTCGCTGGTGCAGTACCTGGCGCTGCGCCGCGGGTTCTTTGCCGGCGGCGCGCTGGCTGCCGGCCTGGTGCGCAGCCTGGTCGCACGCTTGCCGCATCTGGCGCCACCGGCCCTGCGCCGGATTGCGCCGGCGGAAGGTCTGTTGCGTGGTCCGGTGATGCAGAGCATGGGAATCCCTGCCCATCTGCTGGGACCGCTGATCGCCGCGGTGCTGACTCCGCTCGGGGTGGTGCTCGGCCTCGGTCTGATCGCCCCGGGCATTGCCCTTGGCCTGCTGCTGGCCGGAGGGCTGCTGTTTGTGCTGCTGCGCTGGAGCGGCCGGCACACCCTGACGGCGGAAAGCGCGCGGCAGGCAGCCGAACGCGATGCCGCCCGCGAACTTCAGACTTTTGCGGAACGCCAGCCGCTGCTGCGGGCGGCGGAACGTGAAAGCGTCGCGCTTCAGGACCAGGAAGCGGCGTTGCGGCGATTGCACGAAACGACCCGGACACTGCTGCGGCGGAGCCTGCCTGCCGGGCTGGGTTTCGCGCTGGCGGTGCAGGCGGTATTCGCACTGGGCTTGCTGGGAGGGGCGTGGGCGGTCGGGCGGCAGTGGCTGGATGGAGCGTCCGTCGTGGCGATTCTGGTGCTGCTGGTGCGCTTTATCGAACCGCTGGCCCAGCTCACCCATCTTGACCAGGCCCTGCGCGGTGCCTGGCAGTCCCTTGACACGCTGATGCGGGTGTTCGCGCTGCCGCCGCTGGACTGCCCCGAGCCGGGCGAGCGCCCGCTGGATGCGGGGCTGGTGGCCGAGGGGCTGGGCATCCGCCTGGACGACGGCCGCACGCTGCTGGAAGACATCGCGCTGACACTGGCGCCCGGCTCGCTGACCGTCATCGCCGGTCCGTCCGGCGCTGGCAAGAGCAGCCTGCTGGCGCTGCTCGGCCGGGTTCACGATCCCGATACCGGGCGGGTTCTGCTCGGGCGGGCGGATATCCGCCAGCTGAGTGCATCGACCCTGGCCGCCAGCCGCAACCTGGTGTTCCAGGCGTGTGGCCTGTTCCACGGCAGTGTCGCCTGGAACCTGCGCATGGCCCGGCCCGGTGCCGACCTGTCGGCGCTGCGCGAGGCGGCGGAGGCAGCCGGCCTGCTGGAAGAGATCGAGCGCTGGCCGCAGGGCTGGGAGACCGCAGTGGGGCCGGGCGGCGGTCTGCTGTCCGGCGGTCAGCGCCAGCGTCTGTGCCTGGCCCGCGGATTCCTCTCGCCAGCGCCCTTGCTGCTGCTTGACGAACCCACTGCCAGCCTCGACGGCGCCAGCGAGGCGCAGGTGCTGCGCAGCCTGCTCGCCTTGCGCGGGCGACGCACGCTGGTGGTGGTCACCCACCGGCCGGCCCTGGCCCGCCTGGCCGATCAGGTGCTGGTGCTGGAGGCCGGGCGGCTGCGGTTGAACGGCCGGCACGACGAACTGTCTGCCCGCGACCGCTGGTATGCCGGTTTCGCTGCCGGTGCCGGACCACGGCAGGAGGAAAAAAGTTCCGCAATGACTGCGGATCGATAGAGAAAGATCGGCAATCGAAACAGTGCCAGTGATTATTTATTTAAAATGATAAGCATTATCATGTACGCACTGAAGGTTTGACGGGATGAAAATGGAGACAAAGCGAAGCCGCTGGCCCGGGACGATCGCCCGCTGCAGGCCAACCCCGCTGCATATGGGCCTGTTGCTGGCGTTCAGCCCGCTGGCCGTCATGGCCGATGCGCGGCAGAACGGCGAGACGGATGTGCCGGAATTGCCCGCCGTGGTGATCAGCACCGAAGGCGCGTCGCCCGCCCGTGCGGCGGGCACAAGCAGTCTGGCGAAAATGCCGCTCAAGCCGCGGGAGATCCCGCAGTCGGCCAGCGTCGTTTCGCGCGAGCGCATCGAGCAGCAGAACCTGTACAGTCTCGACGAGGTGATGCAGCAGGCCACCGGGGTCACGGTGCAGCCGTTCCAGCTGCTGACCACTGCCTACTATGTGCGCGGCTTCAAGGTCGACTCATTCGAACTCGACGGCGTGCCGGCGCTGCTCGGCAATACCGCGAGCCCGCCGCAGGACATGGCGGTCTACGAGCGGGTGGAAATCCTTCGCGGTTCCAACGGCCTGCTCCACGGCACCGGCAACCCCGCCGCGACGGTGAACATGGTCCGCAAGCGGCCGCAGCATGAATTCGCCGCCAGCACCACCCTGAGTGCCGGCAGCTGGAACCGCTACCGCACGGAGGTCGATGTCGGCGGGCCGCTGACCGAAAGCGGCAATGTGCGCGGCCGTGCGGTGGCCGCTTACGAGAACCGCGACTTCTTCTACGACGTGTCCGACCAGAGCACCTTCCTGCTGTACGGCGTGACCGAGCTCGACCTGACGCCGGATACGCTGCTCACGGTGGGCGCGCAGTACCAGCACATCAACGCCGTCACCAATATGGCCGGGGTGCCGATGGCCAGGGACGGCTCCAGCCTCGGCCTGTCCCGCGACACCTATCTCGACGTCGACTGGGACCGCTTCGAGTGGGACGTCTACCGCGCGTTCGGTTCGCTGGAACAGCAACTGGCCAGCGGCTGGAAAGCCAAATTCAGCGCCGAGTACCAGAGTACCGACTCGCGCTTGCGCTACGCCGGCTCGTACGGTGCCATCGATCCGCAGACCGGCGACGGGGGCAGCCTGATGGGGGCCGCCTACAAGTTCAAGAGCATCCAGCGCAGCTTCGATGCCCACGTGACCGGTCCGGTGCAACTGTTCGGCCTCAAGCATGAACTGCTTGGCGGCGTTTCCTACGCCCGGAGCGAGACCCGGCAGGAAACCGCCCAGTTCCTGAACTGGGCGAACACGCCGGTCAACGTCTACCGCTGGGACCCGCACAGCGTGCCGAGTCCGCAGATCGGCGCCTACCGCTCGCCGGGCGACACCACGACCACCCAGAAGGGCCTGTACGGTCTGGCCCGGATCAAGCTGGCCGAACCGCTGACCGCCGTGCTGGGCGGCCGCGAAAGCTGGTGGACCCAGGACACGCCGACCGCGCACTTCAAGCCCGGCAGCAAATTCACGCCTTACGGCGGGCTGATCTGGGACTTTGCCGACAAGTGGTCGTGGTATGCGAGTTATGCCGAGGTTTACCAGCCGCAGGACCGTCGTACCTGGAGCGGCGATCCGCTCAGCCCGGTGGAAGGCAAGACCTACGAGACCGGGATCAAGAGCGAGCTCGCGGATGGCCGCCTGAACCTGTCGCTGGCGGCATTCCGCATCGATCTGGAGAACAACCCGCAGGAAGACCCCGACCACCCCGGCACCCCGAACAACGCCTATTACATCAGCGGCGGCAAGGTGCGCAGCCAGGGCTTCGAACTGGAGGGGACCGGCCACCTGACGCCGCACTGGAGCCTGTCGGCGGGCTACACCTATACCGACACCGAGTATCTCAAGGACAGCAAGGTGTCCTCGGGCACCCGTTATTCGACCTTTACCCCGCAGCACATGCTGCGTCTGTGGAGCAACTATGACCTGCCGTGGCAGGGCCGTCGCTGGAGCATCGGCGGCGGGGTGCAGGCGCAGAGCGACTACAGCGTGGACTACCGCAACGTGACCCTGCGCCAGGGCGGTTACGCGCTGGCCAACCTGCGGGTCGGCTACCGGATCGATCCGCACTGGACGGCGGCGCTGAACATCAACAACCTGTTCGACCGCACCTACTACCAGAGCCTGTCCAACCCCAACTGGAACAACCGCTACGGCGAGCCGCGCAGCTTCAACCTCACCTTGCGGGGGACATTCTGATGCCCATGCCGGTTGCCGGCTGGGGAGGGCGGATTGCGTTCGCCCTGGCTGGCAGTCTGTCGGCCGCCGCGGCGAGTGGCTATCTGCTGGCGCGCAGCCTGCCACTGCCCGATCCGCTGGAACGGCTCTATGCCGCGCTGTTCAGCGCGCTGGCGCTGGGCCTGTTGCTGCTGTGCGGCGGATTGCTGATCCGTGACCTGCGCGTCCTCGCCGGCGGGCTGGCGGCCTGCCTGCTTATGCTGGCGCTGGCTGTGGCGGGGCACTGAGATGGCCATGCCCGCACGCGCTGTCCTGCATGCCCTGCACGGCGGCGCCGGCGCACTGTCTGGCGTGCTGCTGTTCGTGGTGCTGTTCAGCGGCGCCTGGAGCCTCGGCCACGATGACCTGCGCGACTGGTTGCGGCCACCGGTGGCTACCGGGGCTGGCGCCCTGCCGGTAGAGCGCCTGCTGGCGCGTGCCGCGGAAGAGGGAAGCGATACCGCTTCTGCGAGCGTGCTGCTGCCGGGGCCGGGCCGCGATGTCTTCAGCGTCTGCGATGTGCGCCAGTCTTGCCGGCTGCATCTCGACCCGGCCAGCGGCCGGGTGCTGGCCGGGGTCCCGGCGCTGGATATCCTGCTGAACCTGCACAAGCACTTTTTTGCCGGTTTCCCCGGCCGGGTGCTGGTCAGCCTGTTCGGCATTGTGCTGTTTCTCCTGTGCCTGACCGGCCTGCTTCTGCACAGCCGTCGCTGGCGTGATCTGTTCCGCCTGCGCCGCGACCGCAGCCTGCGCGTGGCGCTGTTCGACCTCCACGGACTGATCGGGCTCTGGGGACTGCCCTGGCTGCTGTTGTTCAGCCTGACCGGGGCGCTCAGCGGGCTCGGGGCACTCGGCACCCTGCTGCTGGCGCCGGTGGTGTATCCGGCGCAGCCGCAGCGGGTGTTCGCCGAACTGATGGGGGCGCCACCGCCTGCGGCGTCGGGCCAGCCGCTGGCGACGCGGGTCGACCTCGACCGTCTGCTGGCCCGGGACGCGGCACGCGTGCCGGGTTTCATCGCCCAGCGTCTGACGCTCGCGCATGCCGGCGATCGCCAGGGCAGCGTGGAGATCGCCGGGGTCAGCCGTGGCGTACCCAGCACGGCGAATTTCGAGCGGCACCTGTACCGGCTTGCCGACGGTGCCTGGCTGGGCGACCGCAGCGCCACCGACCGCGGGTTCTGGCTGCGCGCCTTCATTGCCGTGCAGCCGCTGCACTTTGCGCAATACCAGTGGCTGGGCCCGGGCTGGTCGTCCGTGCTGCGCGGCCTGCAACTGGCGATGGGGCTGGGGGCCTGCCTGCTGTGCGCCAGCGGTCTGTACCTGTGGCTGCAGCGGCGCGCCCGCACGGCGGATCGTCGCGTGCCGCTGCTGTGGCGGCTGGGTCAGGGGGTTTGCGGTGGTCTGGTGCTCGCGGCGGCCGCGCTGCTGCTGGCGCTGCAGGTCGCACCGCCAGCAGTGCGTGCGGGGGCATGGCCGGGCCTGCTGTTTGCCGGGCTGTGGATCACCGCCGGCCTGGTGGCGCTGGCCGGGCCGCGTGACTGGCCGCTGGCCCGCGTGCTGTCGGGGCTGGCCGGCTTCGCCTGTCTCGCCGCGGCTGGCGCACACCTGATTTCCTGCTTTGCCCGTGGTCACTGGCCTGCCGCGCCCGTTGACCTGTGGCTGCTGTTATGCGGCGTGCTGCTCTGCCGGCACGCCTGGATGCTGACGCCTGCGTCTGCCCACCCCCGTCTTACCGGAGACCTTCATGCTTGAGTTGTACCGTCACCGCCGCCTGGTCATGACCCTGGCGCTGCTCTACCTGTCCCAGGGCATTCCCATCGGCCTTGCCATGGATGCACTGCCCACCCTGCTGCGCCGCGACGGCGCGCCGTTGCAGGCACTGGCCTTCCTGCCGCTGGTGGGATTGCCCTGGGTGGTCAAATTCCTCTGGGCCCCCTGGGTCGACAACCACTGGTCGCGCCGGCTGGGCCGGCGGCGCAGCTGGATCCTGCCGATGCAGTGCGTGGTTCTGGCCTGCCTGCTGGGGCTCGCCCTGACCGGCCTTGGCGTGGAAACCGCCGGCTGGGCAGTCGGTCTGCTGGCGCTGGCCTCACTGGCCAGTGCGACCCAGGATATCGCTACCGATGGCATGGCGGCCGAGCACTTCAGCGGCAGGCTGCTGGCCAAGGTCAATGCGGTGCAGATCGCGGGGGTCATGATCGGCTTCTTCGGCGGCGGCGCCGGCAGCCTGATGCTCACCGGCCTCTTCGGCCAGCGCACGGCATTTCTGGCGATCGCCTGCGTGCCGCTGCTGAGCCTGTGCCTGGCCTGCGCACTGGGCCGCGGCGATCCCCGCGAGCAGCCGCCTGTGCCGCCCAGCCGGGCCAGCCTGCTGCGCTTCCTGCGCCGCCCGATGGCACCTGCGCTGCTGCTGCTGGCGCTGCTCTCGGCCATGACTGCGGTGTCCGGCTTTGGCCTGTCCAAGCTGTACCTGAACGATGCCGGCTGGGCGCTGGAGGATATCGGCCGACTCGGCATGAGCGGCGGTCTGGTCACGGTATTTCTCGGTTGCGGCGGTGGCGCCTGGCTGGTGAAGCGGGTCGGTCTCTGGCATGGCTTCGCCCTCGGTGTGGTGCTCGCCGGCTGCTCGGCGCTGCTCTGGTACCTGCAGGCCGGTCACTGGCTGCCACTGGGCGCGGGGCTGGCCTGGACATGCGTGCTTGTCGGCTCGCTGGCCACCGGCATTACCTCGGTGGCGATGCTGACCGCGGCGATGCGTTTTGCCGGTCAGGGCGATCAGGCCGGTACCGACGTCACCGCGGTACAAAGCACCCGCGACCTGGGGGAAATGCTGGCGTCCTCCTTTCTGGTCACGCTTACCGCTCAGATCGGCTATGCCGGTGGTTTTCTCTGCGGTGCCGCCCTGGCGCTGGTCGCACTGGTGACCGCCCTGCACCTGCACGGGCGCGAGGCGCGGGGAGGGGGCGCGGCGGGACTGGCGGATACGGGCGCCGGGCGTGCCTGAGTGCGATATCCATGTCTGGCTGCTTCACCTCGACCAGGCATGGGCTTCTCCGGATCGGCTGAGTCCGGACGAGCAGGCACGGGCGCGCCGCTACCGGTGCCGGCATGCGCGCCACAGCTTCGTGCAGACCCGCGCCGCCCTGCGCCAGGTGCTGGGCCACTGCCTTGGCCTGCCACCGCTGGCCATCGGCCTGGAGGAAGGCCATCACGGCAAGCCCCGTCTGGCCGCTTCTCTCCCTCGTCTGGAGTTCAATGTCAGCCACAGTGGCCAACTGGCGCTGATCGCGCTGGGCAGGACGCCGCTGGGTGTCGATCTGGAGCATCTGGATCGCCCGCTGGACTGGCGCGAACTGGCGCCGGCCTGCTGCCATCCGGACGAGTTGCCGGTATTGCGCCGGATGCCGGACCCCGACGGTCACCGCCAGTTCCTGCGCCTGTGGACGCTCAGGGAAGCCTATGTGAAGGGCACGGGTGAAGGTCTGAGCCAGTCACCCGCAGACATCCGCCTCGAATACGGTGACGCCGCATGGCGCGTCGCCGGGGATGCCGGCTGGCATCTGCATGCCCTGACGCTGCCCGGCGGCTATGTGGGCAGTCTCGCCGCTACCATGAAAAACCCGGTCGTCAGACTGAAAGCGCTGACTGCGACGCCATGGTGACGCGGTACCACGGGCGCTGATACGCGTTTATTGCCTTGCTGGTCACGACAATCGGCGCAGCCGGATACATATGGCGTCATATCGCTCCGGGAAGCAACCGGGGTGGTCTGCAATTTGTCGGCGCCTTTCGTTTCGGCCGCGCTGAATCAGCGGGCGTTTCCGTATTTGCACGATGGCAGAATGAATATTGAAACCTGATGGGTACGGATGAGGCCCCGGGATAATAATCATTCCCGACCTGCCGCCATTGCTGATTGATAACCGGATACCAGAACGGGGAAGATTTGCTATTGCGCGGCGCAGCCTGTCGTTTCATTATCCCGAATGAGCCAGTACGGCCTGTATCGCCGATGTGCTTGAACTGACGGACATCGGGAAGACCAGTGATGATTCCAGAAATCTGACCCGCTGCCTGCCGCTCACGGGAAAGCCGGTCAGCCTGTTTTCTGTACTGTCGTTTACCTGTTTATTCAGGAAATGACTTGAATTCATTCGAAAATTACTGGAAATACAGATGTTTGCGAGCATGAGCCTCAAAAAGAGAATGATCGGGATCGGGCTGATCGCCCTGGCTGGATTACTGGTGCTGGGCGTGTGGTCCGCTCTTCATGAGCGCACCAAAACCTATGATGAGCGGATGATCATGCTCAAGTCATTAGTTGAATCGGCGCGTAGCCAGGTTGGGTATTATCAGGGGCTGGAAAAGAAAGGGAAGCTTTCAGCTCAGCAGGCCAGGGATCAGGCTCGCGAAGCTTTGCGTGCCACCAAATTCCAGGGTGACAATTATTTCTTCATTTACACCTACGATGGCATCACGGTATTGCTTCCGCCTTCTCCGGAAAAAGAAGGTCAGTCAAGAATTGACGTAAAAGATGCCAAGGGTGTGCCTCTGATTCGCAATATTGTTGCGGCAGGGCGTGCAGGTGGAGATTTTACCGCCTACGACTATCCGCGCGCCGGTCAGACCGAAGCGTCGCCGAAAATGGCCTATGCCACCAATATCGATGGATGGAACTGGGTTATCGGTGCCGGCTTGTATGTTGACGATATCGATGCCGCATTTCGCCACAGCCTGCTCATGTTTGGCGTGGTGATCCTTGTTCTTGCCGTGGCGGTATTCGGGGTCATCCTGTTCATTTCGCAATCCGTCCTTCGCCAGCTGGGGGGCGAGCCGGTACACGCCATGCAGGTAATGAAGCAGGTGGCGGGCGGGGACCTCACTGTCGAATTGAAGACCGCCCGCAATGACAGTCTGCTGGCCGAACTCAATGGCCTGATTCAGGCATTGCGCAGCCTGATTGCCGAGATCCACTCCGGTGCCGAGCATATCTCCACGGCCTCCCGGCATATTCGCGCATCCAGCAGCACCGTTGCCGAGGCGGCCACCAGCCAGGTAGCCTCCACCCAGGGCATGGCTGCGGCCATGGAAGAACTGACCGTCAGCATTTCCCACATTTCGGACAATGCTTCCGAGACCGAGCAGTTCGCCAATACCACGGTCAACGCGGCGGCACTGGGTGAAAAGCAGGTCAATGCGGCGGTCGCCAGCATGGGGATGCTCAGTGCGGCGATTCACGAAGCGGTAGAGCGCATCAATGGTCTCGACCATCGCGCCCGGGAGGTCGGCTCCATTGCTGCCACCATCAAGGACATTGCCGATCAGACCAATCTGCTGGCCCTGAATGCGGCGATCGAAGCCGCACGAGCGGGCGAGACCGGCCGTGGCTTCGCCGTTGTCGCGGACGAAGTGCGCAAGCTGGCCGAACGCACGTCGTCAGCCACGAGCGAGATCGAGCGCACCCTGTCTGCCATCCAGACCGAAACGGAAGGCGCCGTCGGCGCCATGCATCATGCGGCGACCCAGGCCGATCACAGCGTTGGTGAGGTGAGTCAGTCCGCCGATGTGCTCAAGAAAATTGCCGATGGCGCCGCCCAGGCCAGTCAGCTGGTTGCCGATGTGGCCAGCGCAGCGCGGGAACAGCGCTCGGCAAGCAACTCGCTGGCCCAGCAGGTCGAGAATATCGCCCAGGCGGCAGAGGAGACCAGCGGCAGCATGACCGCTACGGCGACGTCGGCCAGCGAGCTGGAACAAGTCGCCACCACCTTGCACCGCGCCGTACGCCGTTTCCAGTGTTGACGAACCGGCAGGCTGCCCGCAACGGGTAGCCTGCCGCCGCGGATCAAGCCCCTGCTGCAACTGACCGCCAGCCTGAACCTCCTGTGATCGCCACCCCATCAGGGTTGGGCCATCGTCGCTGAAATGGCCAACCGGACAAAAAATAATGGCTTCCTAATTTCTGTCGGATAGGATGTGAAAATTCTCAAAATGGTAGGTGCTTGATGGTGCAGAGAAAGGATGACATTTTTCTGACGGTGGACGGGCGCAGGGCCGCTGCCGAAGAAGAAAAAGCAAGGCAGCTTGCGCTGGGAATCACCAGCTACCGGTGGTCGAGCAGTAACGACGAGGGTGTGTGCGAACGCTGCATGGTCAACTACGGCAAGGTCTTTCGCTGGGATGATCCCCCGCCGACCGGCCACCCCGGTGAAGGGAAATTCTGCTCGCGCAAAGAAGGCTGTCGTTGCATCGCGATTCCGGTTTTCAGCCAGGGCTGATGCCGCAGGGCTGATTTCGGCCGGGCCGGTGTCTTTCCGGATTGACCGGCTCATGGCTGACGTTTCCGTCTGCGCATGAGTGTGGCCGGGTCATATCACGAACGGATAATGAAAACGCCGGCGTCATGATCCCTGTGCTGCGCCGACAATCAGGCCAGGGCGCCGGCTGACGTCCCTGACCCGATGTCGTGATGGCCATGGCGCCGGATCAGAACATCCAGCGTGCCTTGACCGAGGCGGTCTGGTTGGTGAAGCCCTCACGGAACTCGATGTCGTAGCGTGCCGACAGCTCCAGCGAGTCATTGACCTTGTTTACCAGTCCCAGACCGCCGCGCCCCAGCCACTTGCTCGGTTCGATGCCCTTGGTGGTGAATGCGGCCGATGGCGTGCCGGCAAAGGCGGAGACGATGCTCGACTGCTTGCCGAGAAGGTCGTAGCCGGCGCCGAGGTTCGCCACCAGCGTCGTGCGCTCGTTCAGTGTCTGCGACAGCTTGCCGTCCACGCCGACAATCAGTTCCTCGGCCCGGTTGCTGTCCACGTTCAGGTTCAGCGCGCCGGCGCCGGTTTCGGTGTAGCCCTTGTCGCGGATCACCGTGTAGTCGGCACGCAGCGACGGAGTGAACGAGGTGCGTTCGCTCAGTGCAAGGGTGTGGGCCAGTCCGGCGCCGATGTGCGCACTCCAGCTGTTGTAATCCGATTTCGCCGTGCGGCTCAGCCCGCCGAAGGCGATCTGGCGCTCGCCACTGGTACGGTGCGCGCCGACATCGGCCTGGACGTTCAGGTCGGTGGCTTCGCTGAGGCTGTGGCTGCCGTAAACGACCAGCTGGTAGGTGTCGACGTCTGCCCGCTGCTGCGCCGCGCTGTCCTTGCCGTCGACCTTGCTGCTGGCGTAGGCCACCGCCACGCCGAGGCGACTGGCGGCGTTCAGTTCGGTGTCGGCCCCGACCACCATGCCGTAGGTTTTGGCCGTGTAGCCGCTGGCGCCGTCCTTGTCGGCCTGATCGGCCCAGCTGCCGAACGGTCGGGCCCAGCCCCGGCGGTCGGTAAAGAACTCGTCGCCGGACGAGCGGCCGTGCTGGCCTGGGCCGCACCGGCGGTCAGCAGCGGCAGGGTCTGGCTGACGGCACGGGACACGTCGTGCTCGCTGCCGAGCTGGCCCAGGGCGGTAATGACGGCGGTCGCGCCGAGCGCCGGATTGTTGTCATGGTTTCTGGCACGAAATTCAGTGTGTCGGAGTGGATGCCATAGGCCTTGCGGTTTTTCCGCCCTTGTTGTTGCTTGCCGTGACGGTGCCGTTGTTGGTCAGTGTCTTGCCGGTACCCACATTCCCGTTGGCGCCGGCGAGTGCCGAGTAGGTGATCGCGGCCCCGTTGGCCTGGTTGACGCTGGCGCCGTCCGAAACCGTGCAGTCGTAGGTATCGGTGCCAAGATTGCTGTCGCTCGCGATGGCGCCACATGAGGCTGGCGTGGCCAGCGCCGTCGGCACGTACATGAGGCTGGCAATGGCAAGCAGCACGGCGGCGTGGCTGGCCTTCGGTTTCCAGCGGGGGAGGGCGTGGAGAGACGGCATGAACGGGTAGTCCTTGTTGATTGCAATGCATTGGATACGGACGGCAGGCAGGCAGCGCGAAGCGGGATGACGGTCGGATTTCCGGGAGGGGAACTGGCGTTGCGCCATCCTGAAACGTGCCGGTTCCGGATAAAACCGTCGATACCGGCCCTGCCATGTCATACGGTCACGCCATCCGGCTCGTGGCCGTCCGGTGCATTGATGCATCTTCATGATTTTCATGAAGAGTATAAGGACGTGCGGAAGGCTGAAACTGAGCAAATCTGAGAAGTTTCATCACATTTGCATGGATGCTGCCAATGCCAGCCGGTGCCCGTTCATGCCGGTAAATCCGGCTTGTATAATAAAAAACTTATTAAGTTTTTCTAATGATAATTAATAACGTTTAATTTGTCTTATCTTGAGACCGCCGGCACAGTGCAGTTGCCAAGGGATGTCCTTGCCAACTGCAAATGGAGCCATGTCAAAAATGAAAAATCTCAATGGTCTGGTTTATGAACTGTGCCGGCTTTGCCATATCGCCGGGCGTTCCCGGGTGAAACCGAAAACCCCGCAATCCGTCAGGGCAATGCGCTGATCCGTGACCGGTCGTCGTCCCGCTCAGCGTATCGTTGCCTGCGGATGCAGTTCGGCCACGCTCATGGTGAATATCAGCCCGGCGTCGCCTTCATTCGCATAGTGATGGGGCACGTCGGTTCTGGCGACGGCGGAACAGCCCGCGGGAACGATCAGCTCGGTCTTGCCCACTCTGACCGTCAACTGCCCCTGCTCGACATGGAACAGCTCGAAAGTCCCTTGCGGATGCCCGGGCGATTCAAACCGCTCGCCCGGCGGCATCGCCCAGCGCCACAGCTCGATCATGTTCGGCCCGCTGGTCCCGGCCAGCAGACGCGCGGTGCCTCCGCCGGGACCGGTCCACAGCGTCGGGATGTGTTCTGCTTCGATCAGGTGCACGGGAGGGGCACTGGCCACGTTCACGATATCCGCTACCGACATGCCAAGCGCCGCAGCAATCTTGCACAGGATGGCGATGCTGGGGTTGGCGGCGGATTTTTCGATCTCGACCAGCATGCCCTTGCTGACGCCGGCGCGGCGCGAAAGTTCGTCCAGGGAAAGCTTCTGCTGCTTCCTGTGTGCCTTGAGCCTGGCGGAGACTGCCTCGCTGACCGTCTGGACATCGGCGCCGGAATCGGTCGGTATATTGACTTTTTTGGTCATTGGTCGTTAGCATGGAATAAATAAGTCACTAAAGGATTCTCCGATGCGCTCCGTCATGCCGTCAATCGATCCGGATATCGCCAGCCTCGCCCCCGGCTTCCGGGCTCTCAGCATCAGTGTCGAGGCGACACCCATCGTCAATCCCGGCGTTGCTGCCGATGCGCTGCGCCGGGCCTGCCAGTCGCTGACCACCGGCGGTGCTGCCTGGGCAGAAGCCCACCTGCAGGCCTGGGCGGAGGTGTTCCGGCAGTTCGGCGCCAAGCCGCAGCGGACCCCGTGCTCCGCCGAAGCCTTGCGCAAGCGGGTGCTGCGGGATGGCAGCATGCCAAGTATTGACCCCATTGTTGATCTGTATAACGCCATCAGCATTGAGTATGCGATTCCTGTCGGCGGCGAGAATTTTGCCGCCTATGCCGGCGCCCCCCGGCTGGCCATTGCGGATGGCACGGAGCTGTTCGACACCATGAAGGACGGGGCACCGGCACATGAAAACCCCGAGGTCGGGGAAGTCGTGTGGCGGGACGACATCGGGGTGACCTGCCGGCGCTGGAACTGGCGGCAGGGGGTCAGGACCAGGCTGGGGGCCGACGCCACGCAGATGTGGTTCATTCTGGAAAGCCTGCCGGCCATGCCACTGGCCGCGCTGCATGAAGCCGGCGACCAGCTGACCCGGGGCCTGCTGGAGATGATGCCTGGTGCGGTGATTGAATCCACGCTGATCGGCTTCGACCCGCGATAACACCGCCGGATCCCTCCGCCCCGATGACGGTTCGTCGGGGCGGTCATGCCTTGTGTCGTCCATCCCGTCCTGGGAGCCCCATGTATCTGCCCGCCCGCTTCAATGAGCCCGACACCGATGCCCTGCATGAATGCATGATCCGGCATCCGCTCGGGACTCTGATTACGCATGGCCGCAATGGCCTGGACGCCAACGCCATTCCGTTCGAGCTGGTGGCTGGCGAAGGGGCGTCCGGCGTGCTGAAAGCGCATATTGCCCGCGCCAACCCGCTATGGCAGGACCTCCGGGACGGTGATCCGGTGCTGGTGGTTTTTCAGGCTGGCGATGCGTATGTCTCGCCAGGCTGGTATCCGACCAAGCTCGAGTCGCACCGACAAGTTCCGACCTGGAATTACATCGTGGTCCATGCGCATGGACACATCCGTTTTCATGATGACGAGACATTTGTCAGGGGCGTGGTGGCCAGGCTGACCCGGGCACGCGAAGCCTCGCAGCCCAGCCCGTGGAAGATGGGTGATGGTCCGAAAGACTATATCGATGCGCTGCTGAGACGGATCGTCGGGCTGCAGATCGACATTACCCGCCTGGTGGGCAAAAGCAAACTTGGGCAGGACGAGGTGGCGCGGGACATCTGCGGTGCCGGCCATGCGCTCAGGGCTTGCGGACAGCATGAAATCGGCGATGCCATGCTGGCCAGGGCAGAAGACAAGGCCGCGCCGCTTCCTTCCCCCCGACCGCCCCCCCTTCCGTGACGGCCCGGTGATCCGGACACCTGCCGTCGTCCGGTCATTCTCACGCCCGTACATCGCTTTTTATCCCCCGACCTTTCCGGGCTGGGGGATTGGGCTATAAATGCTTGTGCTGCACAAATCCGAAAGCATCGGACAGCGGCATGGATTATGTCGTGTTGCTACTTGAGCGCTAATTTATCTCCGGTATACCGATTGAGGGATACATGGAAGACCCCGGCAGACAGTCGAGCCGGGCTCTCTGAACCGGAATTCAGGTTTTGCCACCCGCGGGTGGTGAGTATCTCCGGTTTCGTCGACCGGGACCGGGAAGAATGACGACCGGCAACAGGCAGGGCATGCCGGCATGGTGGCTGGCTGCTGCAGCGCGCACTAATCCAAGAGAGTGAAGGCCACGATGAGCTGGTTAAAGGAAAAAGTCGGTAAGGTCAGCCTGCAATCCGTGCAGGGACGCATTGCCCTCGCTGCGGGCGGGGCACTGGTCATCAGCTCGGCCACGCTGCTTGCCGTCAATATCGGGTCGGCAATGATGACGCAAACCATGGTCAGCAGCCGCACCAACGAGTTGATGCGCAGTGAAGCGGAAGCCAAATTGCGCAATCTGGCCTCGGCCCAGGCCGGTGCGATCCAGGCGCGTTTCGATCTGGCTCTCGATGCGGCACGCACCATGGCCCATACCTTTTCCCTGGCCAGGAGCAGTGTGCCGATGGGGCGCGTGCAGTTGAACGCCATTTTGCACAATGTGCTGGTCAACAATCCGGAATTCAACGGAACCTATTCCTGCTGGGAACCCAACGCCGTCGATGGCAACGATGCCCAGCACACCGGTAGCGGCAATGGCAATAATGCCCAGACCGGGCGATTCACTCCGTACTTTACCCGTAATGGCAGTGGCACTATTGCCGTACAGCCATTGGTTGAATATGACTCCGATGCAGCCCACGTAAATGGCGTGCCCAAGGGCGGCTGGTATACCGGCCCCAGAACGACGGGGCAGGAAAGCGTGCTTGGCCCCTTGCCGTATGTGGTGCAGGGGAAAAGCGTGTTTCTGGCCACCATGTCGGTACCGATCATGGTGAACGGGAAATTCGCCGGGGTGGCGGGGGCCGACTACAACCTCGACTTCGTACAGAAAATCAGCCAGGAGACCAACAAGTCCCTGTATGAAGGCAAGGGCCGGCTGCTGATTCTCAGTGATCGCGGGCTGGTGGTCGCGGACAGTGCCAGCCCGGAAAGCATCGGCAAGCCGTTCACGTCCGGTGCCGGGGAACAGCATGCGGCCGCGCTGCTTGATGACATCAAGGCCGGCAACGCGAAAACCTGGGTGGACGATGCCTCGCAGTCCATCAATGCCATGGCGCCGATTCCGCTTGGCAAGACGGGCAAGCCGTGGGCGGTCCTGATCCAGGTGCCGAAGGATGTGGCGCTGGCCGAAGTCAACAGCCTGAACAGCGAAGTGAAGGCACGTTCCATTTTTGCCACCCTGCTGCAGATTGGTGCCGGCATCGGCATCATCCTGCTTGCCAGCCTGTTCCTGTGGCGGATGTCTGCCAGGATCGCCCGTCCGATCCGGAAAGCGGCTGATATGGCGAAAAGCATCGAGTATGGCGTCTTTGATACCCGGCTTGCCGTCGAATCGAATGATGAGGTCGGTAAGCTGGCCTCGGCATTGAACAGCATGGGCGACAGCCTGCAGGAGAAGGTCAACCTTGCCGAGCAGATCAGCGAGGGCAATCTGAACTGCCAGGTGAACCTGACTTCGCCCTCCGACCAGCTCGGCATCTCGCTGAAGAAGATGGTCGACAACCTGAACCGGATGGTCGGCAATCTGCAAACGGAAGCCAAGGCCATCGACAACAATGCGAAGGACATGTCGGTGCTGAGTCAGGAACTGTCCGAAGGGGCGGGCAGCTCGGCCGCCTCGATCGAGCAGGTCAGTACGGCCATGGCGCAGATCAGTTCGCAGACCAAGAGCAATGCCGACAATGCCAACCGGGCGAAAACCATTTCCCAGACCTCCCGCACTGCGGCGGTCACCGGTGCGCGCGACATGGACGAGATGCTGACGGCCATGCAGGAGATCAAGTCGTCCGGAGACAATATCGCCGCCATCATCCAGACCATCAACGACATTACCGCGCAGACCAACCTGCTGGCCCTCAATGCCGCCATCGAGGCGGCACGGGCAGGCGAGACCGGTCGCGGCTTTGCCGTGGTGGCCGACGAAGTGCGTTCGCTGGCGACGCGCAGTGCCAACGCGGCACAGAAAGTCACCGAGCTGGTCAAGTCTTCCAGCGTGAAAACGGCCGTCGGCGTCGAGACGGCAAACAAGACTGCGGACTCGCTCAAGCAGATTGTGACCAGCGCGGAAGAGCTGTCCTTGCTGGTCGACGGGATCTCGCTGGCCTCGCAGGAGCAGGTGGTGGGGATCGACGAGATTACCCAGGGGATGAACCAGATCGACAACGATACGCAGGCGGTCAGCCAGCATGCCGAGCAGTGTGCGGCGACGGCCGTTCAGCTGACCTCGCAGGCAAAGCTCGTGCATGACCTGATCAAGCACTATCGCGTCAAGGCATAAGGGTCTGAAACGACCGTTGTCGATGGCCATGAAGAAGAGATCCTGCACTGGCAGGATCTCTTTCTTTTTTGCAACCCGTCGGCAGTTTGCTAGCGACGTCCTTCCATGACCATGCGCACGGCCAGACCGGCCAGCACCGTGCCCATCAGCCAGCGCTGCACCGTCTGCCACAGCGGCCGGCCGGCGAGAAACCCGGCGATGGAGCCCGCCATGACCGCAATCAGGGCATTGACGCTGACGCTGATGACGATCTGGGTGAAGCCCAGCGCAAGGGATTGCTGCAGCACGCTGCCATGTCCTTCGGGGCTGATGAACTGCGGCAGCAGCGACAGGTACATCACGGCAATCTTGGGATTCAGCAGATTGGTGACAAAGCCCATCATGAACAGCTTGCGCGGGCTGTCCGCCGGCAGATCGCGGACCTGGAACGGCGAGCGGCCGCCGGGCCTGACCGCCTGCCAGGCCAGATAGAGCAGATACAGCGCCCCGCCGAGGCGCAATGCGTCATACGCATACGGGACGGCCAGCACGAGCGCGGTAATGCCCAGTGCGGCACACAGCATGTAGACCACGAAGCCCAGCGCGACACCCCCGAGGGAAATCAGCCCGGCCATGCGTCCCTGGCAGATCGAGCGCGAGATCAGATAGATCATGTTCGGCCCGGGCGTGAGCACCATGCCGAGCGAGACAAGACCGAAGGCAAGCAGACTGGAGAATTCCGGCATCGGGGCGCAGTCCTGTTGAAATGAGGGGACAGAGAGCGGGCAACACCGGAGCAGTATATTTCAGCCGCGGCCGCCATGACATCCGCAGGGGGCAACGCGTGGAGATGCCCGGAGACCGCCACCGCCGGCATGGCGATGGCGTGGCCTGCATGTCAGGCCTGTCCGTCGGACAACGTGGCCATGTCGATCACGAAGCGATAGCGCACGTCGGCTTTTTCCATGCGCTCAAAGGCATCGTTGATCTGGTCCATGCGGATCATTTCGCAGTCCGGCAGGATGTTCTTCTTCGCGCAGAAGTCGAGCAGTTCCTGGGTTTCACGGATGCCGCCGATCGGGGAGCCCGCAACACGGCGGCGACCGAGCAGCAGCGGAACGGTATTGGTTTCCGCCATCGGGCCCACCTGGCCGACGATGACCAGGGTACCGTCCACGTCGAGCAGCGGCAGGTAGGGGTCCAGGCTGTGCTTGACCGGCACGGTATCGACGATCAGGTCGAAGCCGTTGGCCGCCTTGTTCATGGCCCCGGCATCGGTGGACACCAGCAGACGATCGGCGCCCAGCGCCAGCGCATCGGCTTCCTTGCCGTTGCTGCGGCTCAGTACGGTCACGTCGGCGCCAAGGCCGACCGCCAGCTTGACCGCCATGTGGCCCAGCCCGCCCAGCCCGATCACGCCAACCCGGCTGCCCGGGCCCACATTCCAGGTGCGCAGCGGCGAATAGGTCGTGATGCCCGCACACAGCAGCGGTGCGGTTCTGGCCAGATCAAGGCCGTCGGGCACGCGCAGGCAGAAGGCTTCCCGTACCACCAGATGCTTGGCATAGCCGCCCTGGGTCGGTTCGCCGGTATGGCGGTCGTGGCCGCAGTAGGTGCCGGTATGACCTTCGCGGCACAGTTGTTCCTCACCGTTGTGACACTGGTCGCATTCCTGGCAACTGTCGACCATGCAGCCGACGGCCACGTGGTCGCCGATCTGGTAGCGCGTCACCTGTGAGCCGGTGGCGGTCACCCGGCCGACAATCTCGTGACCGGGCACGATCGGGTAATAGCTCCAGCCCCAGTCGTTGTGCGCGGTGTGCAGGTCGGAGTGACACACGCCGCAGTAGAGGATTTCCATGGCGACGTCATCCGGTCGCAATGCCCGGCGCTCGAACGTCAGGGGTGCCAGCGGAGAATCCGGGCTGTAAGCAGCATAACCAATGGTTTTCATGACAAAACTCCGGTGAAACAGGGGGGGAGGCAGTATACGGGGCGGCGGCCGGGGAGCCGGCTGCCGACGGGCAGGGAGGGGAACTTGACTGACGGCCATCATAGGGGACCATCAGGTTTTGATTAAGCCCGCCAGCGTGCATGCATTAGTGAATGAAATTCATGAATTGCGGGGCGGCGGGCCGGCAAGCATACCCGCAAAAAAAAACCCCGGTCGATGACCGGGGTGAGTGGCGCGGCAGTGACAGGGAGATCACCGCCTGCTACCAGGAGATCATGGCCTGTCGGGCATTTACAGGCGGAACTGCCCGACCAGTGCCTTCAACTGCTTGCCGTGCTCGGCCAGCTGACGGATGGTGTCGACCACCGTTTCCACCTGGCAGCTGGTCTGCTGGGCGGCAACATTGATGTGCTCGGCGCTGCGCGCCATGTCACTGGTCGCTGTGCTCTGCTCCTTGGTTGACGCCGAGATTTCCTTGACCCGCGCCACGACGGCTTCGGTGCTGAGGCGGATCTGCTCGATCTTGCCGGCGGCTTCCTGTGACGAACCGACGCTGGACTCGACCCGGGTGTGCGTCGCCAGCGCGAAGTCGATCGCCTGCTGGGTCTGCTCCGCCATCTTGTCGATCATGCGCGAGATCTCGACCGTGGCATTGGCCGAGTGTTCGGCCAGCTTGCGCACTTCGTCGGCCACCACGGCGAAGCCGCGACCGTGCTCGCCGGCTCGTGCCGCTTCGATCGCCGCGTTCAGCGCCAGCAGATTGGTCTGGTCGGCGATGCTGCGGATCACGTTGACGATGCCGCGAACTTCTTCGGACTGGCTGGCCAGCCCGCGCATTTCGTTCTGCAGCTTGCCGACTGTTTCCACCACCATGCCGATTTCCTGCGCCACGCTGTTCATCAGTTCGTGCGATTCGACCGAGTGCTGGTTCGACTGCAGCACCAGGGCGTCGGTTTCTTCCGCGCTGTCGGCAATATGGTTGATGCTGACGGTGATTTCCTCGATCGTCGCGGCCGTCGACGAAATTTCCTCGGTCTGGTTGCGCGAATCGCTGGCGATCCGGTCGGCTGCACCGTGCAGCTGCTGGACATCGGTCGCCATGTCTTCGGCATGGCTGCGCACGGTCACGAACATGTCGTGCAGTGTTCCCATGAACTCGTTGAACGCGGCCGCGATCTGGCCGACCTCATCCTGGCTCCTGACCGGCAGCTTGACCGTCAGGTCACCCTGACCGGACGCCACGCTGCGCATGGTGTCGCGCAGCACGCCCAGCCCGGCCATCATCCGCGTCACGCCGACAAATACCACCAGTGCCGCCAGCAGCAGGCCGCCAAGCACCAGGCCGAGCAGCAGTCCGACGGTCGCATTCACCTCGGCCGTCGCGGCCGCCATCGGCACCATCACGCCGAGATACCAGCCGGTCTTGCCGACCGGACGCAGGCTGCTCAGAAAGTGTTCGCCGTTCAGCGCGACATCCTGGTACGAACCATCCTTGCTGGCGCCGGCAAAGTCATAACCCGGCACGACTTCGCTGATTTTCTTCAGCCC
>NZ_BAAGUB010000016.1:0-1856 GCF_054781615.1 Microvirgula curvata
AGGCCGAGCAGCAGCGAACTGGCGACAAAGCCGGCGTAGTGCCACAGCGCATACAGGTCGAAGAACGGCGCCAGCGCAATGCCGGCCACGCCGAAGCCGGCCACGGTGGCGGCTGTCAGCGCGGTGGCCAGGCCGAGGTATTTGCCGAGGATCAGTTCGGTGCGGGTGATCGGCATCGACAGCAGCAGGTCGAGCGAGCCGCGTTCGCGTTCGCCGACCACTACATCGAAGCCGAGAATCAGCGCAATCAGCGGCAGCAGGTAGATGACCAGGCTGGTCAGGCTGGCGATGGTCGGCTCGATGCCGCGAAAGCCGACCGTGCCCTGTTGCGCCGGACCGAACCAGGCGATGACCAGCGCGAACAGCGCAAACAGGATGGCGACCACCAGTACCCAGCGATTGCGAATGCGGTCGCGGCATTCCTTGCCGGCGATGGTCAGCAGCGGAGCAAGAGCGAAGTCCATCAGCGGGTCTCCCGGGCAGCGGCATGGACATCGCGACGATGGCCCAGAAAGACCGCTTCCAGTGTCGGTTCGATAAAGCGCACGTCGGCCAGTGCCTCGCCGAGCCGGGCCAGCACCGCCAGCAGGCGCGGCTTGTCGGCGCGGTCGATGGCCAGCGACAGGCCGTGCGGCTGGCTGGCGGGATCGAAGCCGGCCTCGGTCAGCGCGGCCAGTGCGGCCGGCCGCTCGGCGACGGCCAGCGTCAGCTCGACCGTGACCGGCAGGGCAATGGCGGCCGACAGTTCGGCCACGGTGCCGAGCGCGGCCAGCCGGCCGGCGCTCATCAGTGCCAGCCGGTCGACCCGCTGTTCGATCTCGGCCAGGATGTGCGAAGTCAGGATCACCGTTGCGCCACCGGCGCGCACCCGTTCCAGAATGGCATAAAACTCGTGGATGCCTTCCGGGTCGAGGCCGGTCGTCGGCTCGTCCAGCAGCAGCAGCTTCGGCGCACCGAGCAGCGCCTGGGCGAAACCGAGCCGCTGGCGCATGCCCTTCGAGTAGTCGCGGACCCGGCGCTTGCCGACGGCCGGCAGGCCGACCGTATCCAGCAGTTCGGCGTACGGCGCATCGCTGACGCCCTTGAGCCGGGCGAAAAAGGCCAGCGTCTCCAGTCCGGTCAGGTTGTCGTACAGCACCACGTTTTCCGGCAGATAGCCGATCTGGCGGCGCACCGCGCGGAAATGCGGGCCGGTCACTGCCTCGCCGCACAGTGCGATTTCGCCACTGCTGACCGGCAGCAGGCCGAGCATCATCTTGAACAGCGTGCTCTTGCCGGCGCCGTTATGACCGATCAGCCCGAAAATCTCGCCGGCATCGACGGCAAAGCCGACCCGGTCGACAGCGACAAAATCGCCGAAGCGACGGCTGACGTCGCGAACCTCAATGGCGTTCGGCATGAATCCATTCTCTCCAGTTGGCATGGTGGGGCTGCATGGCAGGGTGCGCCTCGACCACCGACGGCACCCGCAGCACCGGGAACTGGCGCGCGATCATGCGCAGGGTCTGCACGGCCGGGCTGTGCATCAGCAGTTTGGCGACCGGATAGCGCCAGGTCAGCCGGTCGACCACGTCGTTGGCCTCGTACGGAATGTCGCCGCGGCCGTCCTCGTCGTGGTCCCAGCCCAGGTAGTTGCTCCAGTAGTTGCCGGTCTGCTTGCCCCATTCCTGATCGCGACTGGCCACATAGCGTACCTGCTCGCGGTTGCGGATAAAGTCGTTGCCCTCGACCGTGTTGCGGTACGAACCGGCCCACAGATGAACGCCGACGCGGTTGCCGATGACCAGATTGTTGCGCAGCGTGTTGTACTCGGCGTCGTAGATGAAGAAACCGCGCACATTGTCGGCGACCACATT
>NZ_BAAGUB010000017.1:0-1263 GCF_054781615.1 Microvirgula curvata
AGGCGTGCCGGACGCCAGAAGCGGGCGTCGTAAGCGAGTGTGGTCTGCTTGCCCAGTGCATCGGTCAGGCCGGTCAGCCAGCAGCCGGCTGCGTCCCAGCTCAGGGTACTGGCCCCGGTGCGCGCACTGGCCTGCAGTGTCTGCAGCCGGTAGAAGCCGCTGCCATCGGCGTAGCTGGCGCTCTGCCGCTGGGCCACCCAGTAGTTGAGCTTGTTCAACGTCTGCAATACATAACCGGCCGCCTGCAGTTGCGTGGCAACCTGGTCGCTGCCGAGCACCGGGTCGTAGGTGCTGTGGGCGGTGCTGTCGTCGAGCACGGCGTGTTGCTGGCCGGTGACCCGGCCGATCGCCAGCAGCACGCTGCTGGCGTTCAGATAGCTTTGCGTGCGCCAGCCGGTCAGCGTGCGCGGCGCATCGGGGCTCAGCAGTCCGTCCGGGGCGGACAGGATCTCGAAGCTCAGTCCGCTGCCGGCGCTGCTGGCCGGGTAGTCCAGTGCCTGTTCGATCTGCTGCGTCGGCAGGCCCAGCCGCCAGTTGCTGTCGTCGACCACCCGGGTCCAGCCCGGTGTCTCTTCCTGCAGTCGCAGCCGTTGCTGGCTGTCGTCGTAGGTCGCCGCCAGCTGCCCGGGCGTCAGCAGCGGATCGCTGAAGGCCGGGTCCTGTGCCCGGCGCGGGTAGTGGGCCCGGACCTGGTGGGTGATGTTGCCGTCGCCGTCGCGGCTCAATACCACCGACTGGCTGAAGCGCGGATCGAGGCCGCTGTCGTCGTAGTCGGCGTTCAGTGTTTCCAGCAGCAGCGGGGAGACCACCGCGTCGGCACCCGCCGTTGCCGTTTGCAGAACGCGCAGCTGCCAGCGCGAGGAACGGACCCGCCGCGGCACGGCATCGCTGACATCGGCCGGATAGACCTCCTCGTGCAGCAGTTTCCCCTTCAGCGCCTGATGCCAGAGCGGGTCGGTTTGCTCCGGCACACTGTCGGTCGTGCCATCCCAGCTGGTGACGCGGGTGTCACCCAGCGTGTAGGCCTGGGCATCGCCAGCGTAGTAGTCCGCTTTTTGGGTCGCATCGTCCGGCTGACCGGTGTGGAACCACGAGCGGGTCAGCGCCGGTTCGACCAGCGGCTGGCCGTAGCCGTCGTACGCATCGCCCTGGTCGCTGCGGTCGACGCGCCGAAAGCCGTTGAATGTGCGCTCGGTCGGGTCATACACCCCGCCCTGATAGGCATAGCGGCGGGTATCGGCGTGCCCCTGCACCGCATCGCGG
>NZ_BAAGUB010000018.1:0-1301 GCF_054781615.1 Microvirgula curvata
AGGCGTGCCGGACGCCAGAAGCGGGCGTCGTAAGCGAGTGTGGTCTGCTTGCCCAGTGCATCGGTCAGGCCGGTCAGCCAGCAGCCGGCTGCGTCCCAGCTCAGGGTACTGGCGCCGGTGCGCGCACTGGCCTGCAGTGTCTGCAGCCGGTAGAAGCCGCTGCCATCGGCGTAGCTGGCGCTCTGCCGCTGGGCCACCCAGTAGTTGAGCTTGTTCAACGTCTGCAATACATAACCGGCCGCCTGCAGTTGCGTGGCAACCTGGTCGCTGCCGAGCACCGGGTCGTAGGTGCTGTGGGCGGTGCTGTCGTCGAGCAGGGCCTGTTGCTGCCCGGTGACCCGGCCGATCGCCAGCAGTGTGGTGTCACTGCCCAGATAGCTTTGCGTGCACCAGCCGGTCAGCGTGCGCGGCGCATCGGGGCCCAGCAGTCCGTCCGGGGCGGACAGGATCTCGAAGCTCAGTCCGCTGCCGGCGCTGCTGGCCGGGTAGTCCAGTGCCTGTTCGATCTGCTGCGTCGGCAGGCCCAGTCGCCAGTTGCTGTCGTCGACCACCCGGGTCCAGCCCGGTGTCTCTTCCTGCAGTCGCAGCCGTTGCTGGCTGTCGTCGTAGGTCGCCGCCAGCTGCCCGGGCGTCAGCAGCGGATCGCTGAAGGCCGGGTCCTGTGCCCGGCGCGGGTAGTGGGCCCGGACCTGGTGGGTGATGTTGCCGTCGCCGTCGCGGCTCAATACCACCGACTGGCTGAAGCGCGGGTCGAGGCCGCTGTCGTCGTAGTCGGCGCTCAGTGTTTCCAGCAGCAGCGGGGAGACGACAGCATCCTTCCCATTTGCACTCAGTTGCAGAACGCGCAGCTGCCAGCGCGAGGAACTGACCCGCCGCGGCACGGCATCGCTGATGTCGGCCGGATAGACTTCCTCGTGCAGCAGTTTCCCCTTCAGCGCCTGATGCCAGAGCGGGTCGATCTGGCCGGGGGCGATGTCGGCACTGCCATCCCAGCTGGTGACGCGGGTGTCACCCAGCGTGTAGGCCTGGGCATCGCCAGCGTAGTAGTCGCTGCGGTCACTGGCGTCACTCGCCTGACCGGTGTGGAACCACGAGCGGGTCAGCGCCGGTTCGACCAGCGGCTGGCCGTAGCCGTCATAAGCATCACCCAGGTCGCTGCGGTCGATGCGCCGAAAGCCGTTGAACGTACGCTCGGTCGGGTCATACACCCCGCCCTGATAGGCATAGCGGCGGGTATCGGCGTGCCCCTGCACCGCATCGCGGTCGATGACCTGGCTGCACAGCGCCAGCGTCAGCGGCAG
>NZ_BAAGUB010000019.1:0-49858 GCF_054781615.1 Microvirgula curvata
TGGTAACGGAAGTTGGCCGACTGGCCGCTGTCGGCCAGTCGGGCATCACTGCTGTCGAGCGGGAAGCCGGTGTGCGAGAAGGTGTGGCGCTCGATACGCTCGTCGGCGGCTTCGTCGTCAGTGCGGTGGTAGCGAATGACGCGAACGGCAAGGAGACGATTGTCGTGGGCGGTGACGGTCGGGGTAGCCTGGCAGCGGCTGGCAGTGCCTGCGTCAGGGAGCGTAGCGGTGGCCATGGCAAGTGCACCTTGTAGCGAGGGAGTGAAGAAGGGGCGGAGCGTCTCCGGCTGCATCGGCATGGGCCCGGTACAGATGCCGGGCTCACACATTCCGCCCCTCTGGTTCACACTATAAGAAGCAGGTCTCAAGTTTCACCCGCCAGCCGCCAGACGGTTAGCGCGCGCTTAGCGCGGTCCGGGTCCCGTCGCGGCGGGCAAACCAGTCGTCAAGAGAGTCGGCTGCATTCAGTACATGCTGACGCAGGAAGGCTGCGGCACCGATGGCATCCTTGCTGCGGCACAGCGCCAGCAGATGGGTGTGTTCGGCCTGGGCCCGGTCTGCAAAATTGGTCAGCAGAATCTGCATTCGCGTATAGCGATCGGTGCGGTTGTGCAGTGACTCGACCAGGGCCATGGTCTGCGGTCGTCCGGCAGCACGATACAGCGCGATATGAAAACGGGCATTCAGCGTGCCCCAGTGGGCAATGTCGTGTCGTGCCAGAGCCGTCTCGAATTCGGCCAGCGCGGCGGCCGCTTCGTCGATATCGGCGGCACACTGGCGCGGCACGGCGCGCAGCAGCAGGTCGCTTTCGACCAGAGCACGGATATCGAGCAGTTCGCGTACATCATCCAGCGACAGCTCGGTCACCACCGCGCCGCGATGATCGAAAATCCGGACCAGCCCTTCGGCTTCCAGTTGCCGCAGGGCTTCCCGCACCGGCACGCGGCTGACGCCGAACTCCTGCGACAGGGCCTCCTGGCGCAGCTGGGTGCCACCGGTCAGGTCTCCGGTCAGGATGCGGTTGCGCAATGCCTCGGTCACGGCGGAGGTCAGGGTCTGGCGCGAAACACGCAGGTCGGGGGCGGTCATGGCGGTTTTGAGGGCAGTCGGAAAGGAAAGGGGACAGGCGGCAAGCGCACGATAGCGGTTGCCGCCTGCAGCGTCCAGCGCGGGTCAGTGCAGCGGCATGACCGGGCGGCAGGCCAGTGCGTCGTCGATGACGGCCTGCACCCGGACCCGTTCGTCACCGGTCAGTGGCAGCCGCGGCGCACGCACATGGCCGGTCCCGTAGCCGACCGCAAGTTCGGCCAGCTTGATGTTCTGCACCAGCTTGGTCGATACGTCGAGATGCAGCAGGGGGGCAAACCAGCGGTACAGGGCCAGCGCCTCGGCCAGACGGCCGGCGCGCATCAGCCTGTAGATGGCCACGGTTTCCTGCGGAAACGCGCAGACCAGCCCGGCCACCCAGCCCTGCACGCCGGCCGCCAGGCTTTCCAGCGCCAGGTCATCGACGCCGGTGAAGACGGCATAGCGGTCGCCGACGGCGTTGAAAATGTCGGTCACGCGGCGCACGTCGCCGCTGGACTCCTTGATCGCCTGGAATTTCGGCTCGTCGGCCAGCTCGGCCAGCATGTCTGGCTTGATGTCGACCCCGTAGGCGAGCGGGTTGTTGTAGATCATGACCGGCAGGTCGCTGGCCGCCGCCACGGCACGGTAGTGCACCAGCGTTTCGTGCCGGTCGGACAGATAGCGCATGCCCGGCAGCACCATCAGTCCGTGCGCACCCCGCTGCTGGGCGTCGGCGGCAAAGCGGCAGGCGTCACGCGTGCTGTTCTCGGCCACGGTGACCAGCACCGGCACCCTGCCGTCGGCCGTTTCCAGGGCGATCTGCAGGACATCGAGTTTTTCTGCAGAACTCAGTGTCGAGTTTTCCCCCAGCGACCCGACCATGACCAGCCCGTCGGCGCCACAACGGATCTGCCAGTCGTACAGTTTCTGCATCGCGGCGGCATCCAGCTCGCCGTCCGCGGTGAATTGGGTCGTGACGGCGGGAAACACGCCGGACCAGTGGATCGCTTTTTGCATGGGTTTCTCCTGTAGAGGGGCTGGCGGGGTCAGGGGGCGCCGCGGCCAGAGTCGGGCGCTCCATAAATTGTATACAATATTCAAAAATAATCAGCCGGATTGTCATCGCATGGGGGCGCTCAGGCGCAGGGCCGCTTTTTCCGGGGCAGAATGGCAAGAAATCCATCAGTTTTCGCGCGAAATCCCGTGCGGCAGAGGTCGTCGGCTACGGGAAAAAAGCCGGTTGCACTGTTTGACAGTATTTTGTATACAAATACGAAGACATACCCGACAAGGATGCGACGCATGGACCGGATGGTTTTCGAATGTATCGACGGGCATACCTGCGGCAACCCGGTCCGTCTGGTGACCGATGGTGCACCCGTGCTGAACGGTGACACCCAGGCCGCGCGGCGCGAGGACTTCCTGGCCCGTTTCGACCGGATTCGCACCGGGCTGATGTTCGAGCCGCGCGGGCACGGGCAGATGTCGGGTGCTTTCCTGTATCCGTCGACGCGGGATGACTGCGATATCGCCGTGCTGTTTATCGAAACCAGTGGCTGCCTGCCGATGTGCGGCCATGGCACCATCGGTGTGGTGACGATGGCGATCGAACACGATCTGGTGACGCCGCGCACGGCGGGCGAGCTGATGCTGGATACGCCGGCCGGTCCGGTGCGGGCACGCTATACCCGGAACGGGGACAAGGTGACCTCGGTCCGCATCACCAATGTGCCGTCCTTCCTGTTCCGGCGCGACGTGCCCGTCGAGCATCCGGTACTGGGCCCGCTGACGGTGGACATTGCCTATGGTGGCAATTTCTACCCGATTGTCGACAGCCAGCCCAATTTCCGCGACATGGCCGATTACACGCCGGCGCAGCTGATCGAATACGGTCGCACGCTGCGCGAGCTGATCGATCGCGATCATCCGGACATCGTCCATCCGCTGCATCCGACCATCCGCGGCGTGCGCCACGTGCTGTGGACCGGTGCGCCGCGCATGGCAGGATCGGATGCACGCAATGCCGTGCTGTACGGCGCTTCGGCCATCGACCGTTCACCATGCGGGACCGGTACCTCGGCCCGGCTGGCGCAGCGGGTTGCCCGCGGCTGGCAGGACCCGGCGCGGCCGTTCGTGCATGAAAGCATCATTGGCAGCCAGTTTGTTGCCCGGGTCGAGCAGCAGACTGAAGTGGGCCCGCATGCGGCCATCGTGCCGAGCATCGAGGGCTGGGCCAGGGTCACCGGCTACAACCGCATCGTGCTCGATCCGGCGGACGATCCGTACGCCTTTGGCTTCGAGCTTGCCTGATGAACGCGCCGGGAACGACCCGTGGACAGGTCATCATCGTCGGCGCCGGCATTGTCGGCATCGGTGCCGCGCATGCGCTGCTGGATGACGGCTGGCAGGTGACGCTGCTCGAACGTCACCTGCCGGCGCGCGGGGCGTCATACGGCAATGCCGGCGCCTTTGCCGTCAGCGACATCATTCCCCTGTCGTCGCCGGGCATCATTCGTCAGGTGCCGGGCTGGCTGCTGGATCCGTGCGGGCCGCTGGCAGTGCGCTGGCGCCATCTGCCGACACTGGCGCCGTGGCTGTGGCGGTTTGTCCGGGCCGGCCACCCGGCGCGGGTCCGTACCCTGACCCGGGCCATGGCCGCGCTGCTGGGCCGGGTCGATGCCGACTATGCACCGCTGATCGCGGCAGCCGGACTGACGCCGATGTGGCGACGGCGGGGTTCGCTGACCCTGTATCCGTCGCTGCGGGCACGGGATGCCGACGCGGCCGCCTGGCGCAGCCGGCGCAGTTTCGGCATCCGCTGCATCGAAGTGGCCGACAAGGAACTGGCACAGCTTGAGCCCGGGCTGTCCGCGCCCTGGCATCAGGCAGTCAGGGTACCGGCCTGGTCTCATGTCGACGACCCGTACCGTTTTGCTACCGGCCTGCATGCGGCGGCGCTGGCGCGCGGAGCCCGCTCCGTGCAGGCAACGGTCGACCGGGTCGATCACGAACACGGGCGGGTGCGGGGTGTGGTGCTGGACGATGGCCAGCGGATCGCTGCTGATGCGGTGGTCATTGCCGCCGGCATCGACAGCGACCGCTTTACCCGCCAGCTGGGCCTGCGGGTGCCACTGGAGAGCG
The DNA here is from genome assembly GCF_054781615.1 of Microvirgula curvata. Taxonomy (NCBI): domain Bacteria; kingdom Pseudomonadati; phylum Pseudomonadota; class Betaproteobacteria; order Neisseriales; family Aquaspirillaceae; genus Microvirgula; species Microvirgula curvata. Next base: position 4,210 of record NZ_BAAGUB010000019.1, read on the forward strand.
AGCGCGGCTATCACGTCACGCTGCCGCAGGCCGGCATCGAGCTGAACCATTTTCTGCAGCCGGCCGGCGAGGGCTTTGTCATCCTGCCGATGGGAGACGGTGCGATCCGGCTGGCCGGTACGGTCGAACTGGCCAGCCGTGACGCGCCGGAGAACTGGGCGCGCGCCCGGGTGCTGATCGACAAGGCGCGTCGCATCCTGCCGCCGTTCTCGACCGCTGACATGAGCCAGTGGATGGGCAACCGGCCGTCGCTGCCGGATACGCTGCCGATTATCAGTGCCGCACCCGGCGTGGACCGGTTGCTGTTCGCGACCGGACATGGTCATCTGGGCCTGACGCTGGCGGCGACCACCGGTCGTCTGCTGGCCGACCTGCTGGCCGGGCGCGACAGCGGCATCGACCTGGCGCCCTATGCGGCCACGCGGTTCTGAATCGGCGCTGGCGCCGCGCATTTCTTGACGCAAGCCGTTCTGATATCCCGCCGGGGGCCCGACCGGCAGGGAAACAACGATAACGGGTCGAGTCACCATCACAAGGAGAAGCACGCATGAGATCGCATCGAGTACTGCCCCGACGGCTGGCGCTGTGTACCCTGCTGGCCCTGTGTGCGGGTCATGCCGCGGCCGACCAGATCGTCAGGATCGGGTTTGCGTCGCCGCTGTCCGGCCCGCAGGCACACTATGGCAAGGACAATGAAAACGCCAGCAAGATGGCGATAGACGACCTGAACGGCAAGGGTCTGGTCATCGGCGGCCAGAAGATATCGTTCCAGCTGGTCACCGAGGACGACCAGGCCGACCCGCGCATCGGCACCCAGGTGGCGCAGCGCCTGGTCGACGCCGACGTCAAGGCGGTGATCGGTCACTTCAATTCCGGGGTGTCGATTCCGGCCTCGAAGATCTACAGCGATGCCGGCATTCCGCAACTGTCAGTATCGACCGCCGTGCCGTATACCCGTCAGGGACTGAAGACCGCATTCCGGCTGGTCGGCAGCGATGGACAGGTCGGTTCGGCGCTCGGTCACTTTGCCGTCAAGGAACTGAAAGCGAAAAGCATCGTCGCCATCGATGACCGTACCGCCTATGGTCAGGGCATCGCCGATGAATTCATCAAGGCGGTGCAGGCCAATGGCGGCAAGGTGGCGCGGCGTGAATACACCAACGACAAGGCGGCCGATTTCGCCGCGATCCTGACCGCCATCAAGCCGCTGAAACCGGACGTCATTTTCTATGGCGGCGCCGATGCGCAGGCTGCCCCGATGGTCAGGCAGATGAAGCGGCTCGGCATCAATGCGCGGCTGATGGGGGGCGACATGCTGAATACGCCCAAATTCATCGAACTGGCCGGCGCGGACGCGGCTGGTGAATTTTCCGCCGTGCCCGGGAGCACACTGGCATCGCGACCGGCCGGCAAGGTCTTCGAGCAGCGCTACAAGGCGCGTTTCAAACAGGACGTAGTGCTGCTCGGCCCGCAATTCTACGATGGCGTGATGCTGGTCGCCGAGGCGATGAAGCAGGCCAACTCGACCGATCCGGCCAGATATCTGCCGGTGCTGGCAAAAATCAGCTACCGCGGCGTGACGGCCGACTTCACCTTTGACAGCCATGGCGACCTGAAGCAGGCGCCGGTGACCATTTCCGAGGTAAAGAACAACAAGTGGGAAACCCGCGCCATCGTCCGCTGAGCCGGCGGCAGGCAGGCACCATGCCCCGATCGTGCATGGTGCCTGTTCAGTAATGGATATCGCGTCGTGCTCCGCAAGCCAGGCATCGCCAGCGCAGGCCATGCCTCCCATGGCACAGCACGCAGGGACCGCTGCAGTCGGGACAGCGCTCGCCCCGTCCGTGGCGCCAGCCGTGCAGCCGCCACATGCCGCGCCCGAGCAGCAGCATGGCCGCCAGCGCCAGGCAGCCAGCCAGGAAGCGCAGCACCACGGCCTTGAGCAGATCGTAGGCGGGAAGCAGGGCGGGGTGGTGCGTGACCGGCATCAGATCAAGATGAACCAGCCATTCGCACAGCCCGGCCAGCCCGGCGAGCAGGACGACCGGACTGAACAGATTTGAAACCAGCCGAAACGTGGAGAAGGGCATGCCTGATTATGGCATTGATCGGCCATGCCATGACAATGACGTTAAATGTGCCAGTCACATCAAGTGAATATGGTCGGCGTCTTGACCTTCCAATCAAAAAACCCCTATATGCTTATGAGTGCCAAGACACATCACTGCCCGCTGGCGGGCAGACTACAAGGAGACCGGCATGGAAAGCAGAAAGAGCTGGATCATCGCTGGCGCAGTCATCATCGTTGCCCTGATCTGCGTCTTTGTCTGGCGGTCCGGCGGACACTATCCGCAGGAAGGCCCGCTGGCGCGTCCGGATGTCGTGTTCCGGGACCCGGAATCCGGCAGCGTGCGCCAAGTAGAAGCTTACCTGAAGCAGAAATATCCTACCGCCGGCGAATACCGTGGCGGCAGCTGGTCCAGCATTGTCCAGCGCAGCGATGGGACCTACATGGTTGAGCACAAGTACCGGGTGTGGAATTCGGCCGGCAAAATGCTCGATTACGACCAGACTTTTATTCTGGATGCCGAGGGTAATATCCTGTCTGTACTCGATCACCACTAAAAGAATAATGGAAAAATTGCAGATTTTTCCGTAATTCGAGGGTATTTTCGTACGTCAATTTAAGCTTTATGCCATCGATATGGCGGGATTCAAATGGCTAGACTGCGAACTGGTCACTACCGACCAGCGAGCAGGAGATCCTCATGCAATCCCTTCCTCATACTGTTCACACACAGTCCCGGCGTCATTGGTCCCGGCGTTGCATCGCCGCCTTGTTCCGCGTCAGCGGTGCCATGGCCGTTGGTGCGGTGCCGATCGCGGAAGCCAGCAATGACTACCGCCAGCGCACTGCCGACAATCAGCGGCAGCAGCTTGCCGCTGCCGGTATTCCCGCCGGCATGATCGATGACGCCCTGTCCGGCCTGGCGCAGCCCGCCGGGCAACGCCCGGTGACCGATGCCGGCAATGGCCGGCCATCGTCATCACTGCCTTCCTATCCCCGCCTGTCCAGCGGCATACCGATCTCCAGCACGAAAAAGGGGCCACCGATCCGGCGCGTGAAGTCGGCGTTGTCGACTGGCAATTATCTGGACAAATCACTGCGACCGACCCGGATGCTCGGCAAGCACTTCGGGCGCGTAGCGGACAATGTGGCCGAAGATGGCTCCGGCTTCGGCATCAATCTGGTCAGCCGCGGCCAGCCGGGCACGCGCATCGGCGATGCCAGCTATGGCATGGTGGTCATGCAGCAGCGTTTCACCCTTGGTGACGACGCGCAGTTGACCACGCGTTATGGCATTGCCCGGCTGCAGGCGGGCAGCAGTAATGGCGTCAGCCAGTTCGCCGGCCTGCGTCACGTGCAGACCCTGGATGCCGGGCTGAAGCTGGAAAGCGAATTCCACTACGCGCGGCACCAGTCCGGCCAGCAATACGAACCGGGCAGCGAGCCTCGCCGCGATCAGCTGGCCGGTCAGATTGCCGTGGCGCTGCCTTACGCGGTGGGCACCGGCATGAAGGTCGAGCCGTTGTTCGGGCTGGCGCTGCGTCATGATCGGGAGATGGCACTGAATGCGCGTGCCGGTTCCGGCGATCTGCTGCGACTGTCAGCGCAGAGCGACAAGGCGCTGGATGGCGTGCTGGGGGTTCGCCTTGCCTTCCGTGGCGCCGAGGCCCGCGAGGGACGGGGGTGGCGGATCGATGCCGAAGCGCTGGCGCGGCCGCAGCTGTACCGGCAGGACAGCGGGCGCAGCGCCCACTGGGCCGACGACGTCGACACCCGCGTGGCCTTGCCGGGAAATCCGCGCAGCCGTTTCGGCTACGACGGGCGCCTCAGCATCAGTCATCGCAGCAAGGACCGGAGCCTGCTCAGTGTCAGCGCCTATGCCAGCCGCAGTGACGGCATGAATGACCGGGGAATCATGACAACGTATCAGTCGTCATTCTAGTCGCCGGATAAGGCAAAAGACGTGACAGCGGCCCGGTTAACCCGGGCCGCTGGCTGCTTCCTTATTCCCTGTTCCCTTAACGGGATCAAGATTTCCTTGACGGGATCAAGCAGGTTCGGCTGCCTCGTTTTCGATCAGTGCCAGAGCGGCGAACGGATCGTAGGCCTTCCATTGCTGGGCCGGGGAGCCATTGAAGGTATATCCCCAGATCGGCTGGCCGTCGGTAGCCACCCGGCTCTTCACGTCAATGACCAGCGACGTATTGGCCAGGGAAGTGATATAGCCACCCTTTATCAGGAAGCTCCATTGCTGGGTCGGGGTCGGGGTGCCGTTGTACGGCGACAGCACCAGCGGCACCTGGTTGCCGGCCTGGCCATTGGCAAAGTCGATGGCCAGTGTGTTGCCACTGGCGGTCAGCAGGATAACGTTCTTGGCCAGATCGACATCCCAGATGGCATTGCGGCCGCCGCTGATCTTGCTGAGTACCAGCGGGGAGCCACTAATCTGGTCAGGCACACCGATGGCGAAGCTGGTATTGAGTTGCCACTGAATGATTTTCTGCTGAGTCGACATATAAGGCCTCCTTGGAATTATGCCCTCAGAATGGAAGGCACGTATTCGTCATAGGAGGCTTTGCGCCGTGCCGCAATGGATGGCTACCGGCCATTCGACAGCCGGTAGCCAGATTTGCAGGGAAACGGGGAGGGTCGCCGGTTCAGCTGTCGAGTCCGGCCTGCACCAGTTCGGCCGCGCGCAACACTGCCCGGGCCTTGTTGCGGGTTTCGGCCCATTCGCTTTCCGGCACCGAGTCGGCGACGATGCCGGCGCCGGCCTGCACGTACAGCGTCTGGTCCTTGATCACCGCGGTGCGGATGGCGATGGCAAGGTCCATGTCGCCATTGAAGCCCAGATAGCCGACCGCGCCGGCATAGATGCCGCGCCGGGTCGGTTCGAACTCGTCGATGATTTCCATCGCCCGCACCTTGGGCGCGCCGGACAGGGTGCCGGCCGGGAAGGTGGCCTTCAGTACGTCCAGATTGCTCATGTCCTCGCGCAGGCGACCCTCGACGCTGGACACGATATGCATCACGTGCGAATAGCGCTCGATCACCATCTGGTCGGTCACCCTGACCGAGCCGATCTCGGTCACGCGGCCGATGTCGTTGCGGCCAAGGTCGATCAGCATCACGTGCTCGGCGATTTCCTTCGGGTCCGCCAGCAGCTCTTCCGCCAGCTGTTCGTCCAGCTCGCGGGTGGCGCCGCGCGGCCGGGTGCCGGCGAGCGGGCGCACGGTCACAGTGCGGTTTTCCTGGCGGACCAGAATCTCCGGCGAACTGCCGACCACGTGAAAATCGTCGAAGTGGTACAGGAACATGTACGGCGACGGGTTCAGGCTGCGCAGCGCGCGGTACAGCGCCAGCGGGCTGTCCGCAAACGGCATGATCATGCGCTGGCTCGGCACCACCTGCATCACGTCGCCATCGACGATATAGCGCTTGATGTCCTCGACGGCCTGCTTGAAGGCCGCCTCGCCCATTTCCGATTGTGCCTCGGTCCGCTGCGACGGCGTCGACAGCGGCAACGGGACCGGTTCGCGCAGCCGGGCGCGCAGCTGCGCGAGCCGGGCCTGCGCTTTCTGCCAGGCATTCGGCACCGCCGGGTCGGCATACACGACCAGGTACAGCTTGCCGGACAGGTTGTCGACTACGGCCAGTTCCTCTGACTGCATCAGCAGGATGTCCGGCGCACCGATCGGGTCCGGCTTGGCCGGGCGTGCGGCCAGTTTTTTCTCGATCAGCTTGATGGTTTCATAGCCGAAGTAACCGACCAGACCGCCGGTAAAGCGGGGCAGGGCCGCTTGCGGCGGGGTGCGGAAGCGTTGCTGGAAAGCTTCGATAAAGCCGAGCGGATCGCCATCCTGGCTCTCGACCACCCGGTCGCCATGTTCGACCTGCACCCGGGTGCCAATCACCCGCAACCGGGTCGAAGACGGCAGGCCGATAAACGAGTAGCGGCCGAAGCGCTCGCCACCGACCACTGATTCCAGCAGGTAGGTGTACGGCGCATTGGCGAGTTTCAGATAGACCGACAGCGGGGTGTCGAGGTCGGCGAACAATTCCAGCGTGACCGGAATGCGGTTGTAACCTTCGGCGGCATAGCGCGCGAAATCGTCTTGCGTCATGAGGGAAGCCCAATCAGGGTAAGGCAGTCAACAGGGAGGGGTGGCGGCCGGAACATCAATTCAGGCTTGCCATCGCCAGCTCGCCGGATTGGGCAGGAATTTCATGTCATGCAAACGGGGTGAGTCGTGATCAGTGCCGATTCTTAACGAATTCGACCGCATCGGCAAGCGTGGCGGCGATGTAGTCTGCCGCGTAGCTGCTGACGTCTTCGTAGCCGTAGCTGACCGAGATCGCCAGGCTGCCGGCATTGCGCGCGCACAGCACGTCATTGATCGAATCGCCGACCATGGCGATTTCCCGCGTCTGGATGCCCAGCGTGTGGGCCACATGGTGCAGCGGCTGTGCGGACGGTTTCTTTTCCGGCAGCGAGTCGCCGCCGACCTGAAGCGCGAACCACGGCGCGAGTTCGAGCCGGGTTGTCAGCTTTTCCGCCAGGGCGATCGACTTGTTGGTGACCAGCGCAATGGCGTAGCCGTTGTCGCGCATCTGCTGCAGCGCATCGAGCACGCCGGGATAGACCCGGGTGTGCACGTCGATATGGTCGCCATACCAGGCGAGGAACACGTTCATCGCCTCGGCGTGCTGTTCGAGCGGCACGCTGCCATCGCGCAGATCGGTCAGCGCCCGGTGGACCAGCGTGGCCACGCCGTCGCCGACGTGGCTGCGGATGCGGTCTTCCGCCAGCGGCGGCAGATGGAAATGGCGGCGAACCTGGTTGGCGGCGGCGGACAGGTCGGGGATCGAATCGACCAGCGTGCCGTCCAGATCAAGAGCAAAAGCGCGGATGGACATGGCTACCCTTCTGGCCCGGCCGGAACCGGGCGGATTGAAACTGTTGCCTGCCATGGTAAGGCAACGGGGGGCGCTTGACGACCCGGCGGCCGCTCAGCCGGCCGGATGCTGCCGGCGCAGCAGCACGAAGATGGCACCGTCGCCGCCGCCCTCGGGCGGCGCCGGACAGTAGGCGAGCACATCGGGATGGCGTCCCAGCGTGGCGCGCACCATCGGTCGCAGCACCGGCTGCCCGGCCACCGAGCCGAAACCCTGACCATGGATGACCGCAACCAGACGGGCACCGTCGTGCACCGAGCGGTGCAGGAACAGCAGCAGCCGGGCCTCGGCCGCATCGCGGTCCAGTCCGTGCAGGTCGAGCCGGCCGGCCAGCGGCCAGTGGCGGGCGCGGATTTTCTTCAGCACGTCGCGCGGGACGCCGTCGCGGGTGAAATCGGCCTGGGCGCGGTCCTCGTCAAACCAGCTGGCGAAATGATCGGCCTCCGGCGGACGGACCATGCCGGTCTGGCGCGGCTGCGGATGCGGCGAGGGCGGCACGCGTGCCGGGTGGACGCGGTTGTCCGGCGCGAGCGGCTGCACATCGCGCATCAACCACGAAAACGACGGGGACGGCGGCGGCAACGGCAAAGCCGGCACGGGTCGGGAGATGACCAGCGCCGGCTTCAGGGCCTTGAGCTGCGCCTTGAGCGGCTTGCGGCTCATGCGGCGTTCATGCTGCAGCGATCCTTACTTGTCGAGGTAACGCTCGGCATCGAGTGCGGCCTGGCAGCCCGACGCTGCACTGGTGACCGCCTGGCGGTAGATGTGATCCTGCACATCGCCGGCGGCGAACACGCCCGGCACGCTGGTCGCCGTGGCATTGCCATCGCGACCGCCGCGGGTGATCAGATAGCCGGTGGCGTCCATTTCCAGCTGGCCCTTGAAAATCTCGGTGTTCGGCTTGTGGCCGATGGCGATAAAGACGCCGGCAACCGCGATGTCCGTGGTCGAGCCGTCCGTGGTCGACTTGACGCGCATGCCGGTGACGCCACTGTCGTCGCCGAGCACTTCGTCCAGCACGCTGTCGAGTTGCAGCGTGATCTTGCCTTCCCTGACGCGCTCTTCCAGCTTGCCGAGCAGGATCTTCTCGGCGCGGAATTCGTTGCGGCGGTGCACCAGCGTGACATGTGCCGCGATATTGGACAGGTACAGCGCTTCTTCGACGGCGGTATTGCCGCCGCCGATCACGGCAACGCGCTGCTTCTTGAAGAAGAAGCCGTCGCAGGTCGCGCAGCCGGACACGCCCCGACCCATGAAACTGGACTCGCTTTCGAGGCCGAGATACTGGGCCGAAGCGCCGGTGGCGATGATCAGCGCATCACACGTGTATTCGCCGGCATCGCCGACCAGGCGCAGCGGGCTGGCCGGGTCCTGCATGCGGGCGGAGAAGTCGACGGTATGGATCTGGTCGAACAGGATTTCGGTGTTGAAGCGCTCGGCGTGCTGCTGGAAGCGCTGCATCAGTTCCGGACCCTGCACGCCATTGGCGTCGGCCGGCCAGTTGTCGACATCGGTCGTGGTCATCAGCTGGCCGCCCTGGGCCATGCCGGTAATCATGACCGGGGCCAGGTTGGCGCGGGCGGCATAGACGGCGGCGGTGTAGCCGGCGGGGCCGGAACCCAGAATCAACAGAGGGCTGTGGCGGGATGTGCTCATGTCGGTCTTCCGTGCTAGGGGGAACAGGGTATTTTATCAGGTTTGCCGCAGGCGGCGCGCCGGGCGCCGCGGCGGAGGATTGCCGCGAAGGCTATCACCGGGTCCGGGGCGGGGCGAATTGATATTCCTGCAAACCCCGATAGCAAGCCGCTATGAGGGTCCGTCAGGCGCTTTCCGGTGGCGTTGCCGGCGGACTGGTCTTACCATGAGAGTCGGATGTCATGGGCCATGCCGGCCACGGCATTCAACTCTGTCTGTCGCCGGTCGATAAGACGGAGAGGCTTATACAGCCGGAAAGGAGTATCACCGTGGACAATGTTCAATCGACAAGCAGTGCCAACGTACTGGACCAGTCGGCTGTTTTCGCGATCAAGAAGCAACGCGACATCACCAAGGACACCATCAATACGCTGGTCGAGTCTACCGTGCAGCAAAGCCGTTCGGTCAATCCGGCCCATCTGGGTCAGAATATCGACGTGCGCGCCTGACCGGAAGTGAACGCCGGAACGGGCGGCCGCAAGGTCCGCCCGTTCTTTTTTGTGCCGGCTACTGCAGATCGGATTCGGGCTGCACCTCGGCAGCCGGCCCGGTGTGCACCGGACAGTAGCCGTTGACTTCTTCCTTCGGCCGGGTGAAGTAGACGGCCACCGCGGCACACAGGGCGGCGAACGCCCAGACAATGAAGAAACTGATCGAATACGCGGCCAGCGGCGAATGGAACAGCGGTTCGCCATGGCGGTGCATTTCCATCGGATCGAAGGCGGTATAGAACGCCACGGTGGCCAGAAACGCCACGCAGAAGGAGGTCCACAGCACGATCGCTGTCCTGCTTGTCGTCATGTTCAGACTCCTGACTGTTTGCATTGACGGAGGGGGGCAGCCGGTCGCCGGCTGACCGATCCCGCTGATTTGTTTGCGGTTTTTCGAGGGTAGCCGGTGATCGGCACGACATCAAGGCGGGTCATGCCGCCGCTGCCATCGCCGGCCGCGATGGCGGCATCGTCAGCCGGCAGTGGTCGCGGCAGCCGCCACGCCGGGATAATGTCAAAACCATAGACCATCCCGGGCGAGAACATGCAACAGAATGTCCATGCCGTCGCCCCGCCGTCGGCCGTCAGTCGCGGTATTGTGCTGGCCGTGCTGGCCGCCGCCGGCTTTTCCGCCAAAGCCATTTTCATCAAGCTTGCCTACCAGTACCAGGTCGATCCGCTGACCCTGCTGACCCTGCGCATGCTGTTTGCGCTGCCGTTTTTCCTGCTGATGGTGCTGACCCCGGGTGCGCTGCGTGCCGCCCGCAGCTATTCGCTCCGTACCTGGCTGGCGCTGGTCCTGCTCGGCGGCTGTGGCTATTACCTGTCCAGCCTGTTCGACTTTCTCGGACTGCAATACATCTCGTCGGCGCTGGAGCGGCTGGTGCTGTATCTGTACCCGACCTTCGTGCTGCTGCTGGCGGTGCTCTGTTTCGGTCGCAGGATCGGCCGGCGCGAATGGCTGGCGCTGGCGCTGTGCTACGGCGGCATCGGCCTGGCGGTGGCCCATGACCTGCGCCATGCGTTCAATGGCGACGCGATCTGGCTCGGCGTGGCCTGGGTGCTGGCCAGTGCGGTCAGCTATGCCGTTTACCTGACCGGCGCCGGTGAACTGGTCAAGCGCATCGGCTCGGTGCGGATGGCGGCCTGGGGCTGTCTGTTCTCCACCGCCGGCATCGCGATTCATTTTCTGGTCACCCGCGACCCGCAGGCCTTGCTGCAGCCGTGGCCGGTCTATGGCTATGGCCTGGCCATGGCCGTCATCAGTACCGTACTGCCGGTGGTATGGATGAATATTGCCATGACCCATATCGGCGCCAGCCGCATGGCCATGGTGTCGACCCTCGGGCCGGCCATCACCCTGGTGCTGGGCTGGCTGGTGCTCGGCGACGCGATGTCCGGCTGGCAGATCGCGGGGGCCTTGCTGGTAGTCGGCGGCGTGATCATGGTCAATCAGCGCAAATAGCCTGTCAGCGCGCGGTCGCATCGCTGTGCGACAATCGCGCGATCTGTCCTTCTTCCGTATCTGAAACCGATGAGTACTCCTGCACAAGCCGGCGTCAGCCCCGCTGACCGCCATGCCGCTGCCAAGCGCTCGACCCTGGTCAGCGTGGCGGTCAATGTCGTGCTGTCGACGCTGCAGATCGTGCTGGGCTTCTTCGCCCATTCCCAGTCGCTGATCGCTGACGGCTTTCACTCGCTGTCCGATCTGCTGGCCGATTTTGTCGTGCTGGCGGCAAACCGCGTCAGCCATGAGGCGGCCGATGCCAACCACCCGTACGGCCACGCCCGTTTCGAGACGGCCGCCTCGATGCTGCTCGGTCTGCTGCTGCTGATCGTCGGCATTGGCATGCTGTGGTCTGCCGGCATGAAAATGACCAATCCCGAGCTGATTCCGACCGTCCACCCGGTCGCGCTGTGGGTCGCGCTGCTGACGCTGCTGTGCAAGGAAGGGCTGTTTCGCTACATGCTGCGCGTGGCCGAGTCGGTCAAGTCGAGCATGCTGGTGGCCAATGCCTGGCATGCCCGCTCGGACGCGGCCAGCTCGCTGGTGGTGGCGGTCGGCATTGGCGGCAACCTGATGGGCTACCGTTTCCTCGATCCGCTGGCGGCGGCGCTGGTCGGCTTCATGATCGGCCGTTCCGGCTGGAAGTTCGCCTGGTCGGCGCTGTCCGACCTGATGGACCGTGGCCTGTCAGACCATGAAGTGGACGAGATCCGGCAGACGCTGGCGGCCACGCCGGGGGTGCGCAATGTGCATGATCTGCGGACCCGGCACATGGGTGACTACGCGCTGGTTGATGCCCACTTGCTGGTTGATGGTCGTATCAGCGTGTCCGAAGGGCACTATATCGCCGCGACGGCACGGCGCCGCGTGCTGCAGCATCACCGCGCGCTGGATGTGCTGGTGCATATCGATCCCGAGGATGACGAAGGCGAGCGCAATGCTTATGACCTGCCTTTCCGCGAGGCCGTCATGCAGCGACTGCGCGACAGCCTGGGCGACAGCGAGGCCGGCGGTTTCGAGATCCAGCTGCATTATCTGGGAGGCTGGCTGGATCTGGATATCGTGCTCGACGATCGCCTGGCCGCGCCGGACCCGGCTGCCTGCGAGCAATTGCTGGCCCGGCTGAAGGCCGCGCTGGGCGAGCTGGCGCAGATCCGCGACATCCGCATCCTGCGACCGGCCTGCGCGATGCACCATGAGCGGGCCGATGACTGAGTGAGGCTAAGCATTTAAATAAACGCGATTTACCGGCCGTCCGTCCGGTAAAAAGCACTTGCCCCGGGGGGAGGGGCCGGGTACATTCCCCGGCCCGTATCCTGCCGGGGTTTTCCCGGCAGTTGCGCGGTTTTTAGCACCGTATCCGTAAACTCGTTTTGGCGGGATTCGGCTGGTCTTACTCTTGCATCCCAAGGAGTGGGAAGAATGTCTGATCTGGCTCAGGCCCAACTGCTGGGCGCGTCCTGCGCGCAATTGCCCATCCATACTTATTTTGATCCGGCATTCCATGAACTGGAGCAACAGCTGCTGTTCCGCGATGCGCCGGTCTACTATGGCCACGAGCTGATGGTGCCGAATGTCGGCGACTATCACACGCTGGAATGGATGGGGCACGGCAGAATGCTCAAGCGCAATGCCGATGGTGTCCGCCTGCTGTCCAATGTCTGCCGCCACCGTCAGGCGCTGATGCTGAAGGGGCGCGGCAATACCGACCACATCACCTGCAATATCCACGGCTGGACCTACGACAACCAGGGCCGGTTGCTCGGGGCGCCGCACTTTGCCGAAACGCCCTGTCTGAAGCTGGAGCAGGTCGAGCTGACCTGCTGGAACGGGTTGCTGTTCGATGGCCGCCGCGATGTCGCCCGCGATCTGGCGACACTCGGTGTTGCCCGTCATCTGTCGTTCGACCAGTACGGCTTCCACAGCGCCCATGTGACCGAATACGACTTCAACTGGAAAACCTTCATTGAAGTGTATTCGGAGGACTACCACGTCGATCCGTTCCACCCGGGGCTTGGCAATTTTGTCGATTGCGCCGACCTGAAGTGGGAGTGGGGCGAGCAGTATCACGTGCAGACGGTCGGAGTGAAGAACCGGCTGGCGCGTGCCGGCAGCCAGGTCTATGACGACTGGCACCAGCAGGTACGGCAGCGCCATGCCGACCGCCAGCCCGATTTCGGCGCCATCTGGCTGACCTACTATCCGAACATCATGGTCGAGTGGTATCCGCACGTGCTGGTGGTCAGCGTGGCCATTCCGCGCGGCGTCGACAAGACCACGGTCATTACCGAGTTCTACTACCCGGAAGACATCCTCTGGTTCGAGCCGGACTTTATCGAAGCCGAGCAGAAGGCCTATTTTGAAACTGCGGTCGAGGATGACGAAATCTGCTACCGGATGCACGAAGGCCGTCGCGCGCTGTGGCTGCGCGGCGACAGCGAGGTCGGTCCGTACCAGTCGCCGACCGAGGACGGCATGCAGCACTTCCACGAGTTCTACCGGCGGCAGATGGGGCAGGCCCTTGCCGGCTGAAGCGGCCTGTTCGCGGGGCGGCTGGCTGGCCCGGGCATTGTTGCTGCTCTGCCTGCTGCCGTCGGCCGCCGGCGCGGGCGTGGTCCGCGACCGTGAGCTCGGTTTCAGCATCGACCTGCCGCCGCGCTGGAAACTGACCTACCGCGAGCTGTCGGCCCCGGACCGTTCGCGGGCCTGGATTCCGTCGCGGCGCACCGACGCCGACCGCGGCCGGGCGCGCATCGAGGTCGAGCGCCGTCGCCATCCCGGGGCACGCAAGCTGGAGCGCGAGATCCACCGCCGCGGCAAGGAACTGACCGCACCGCTCCGCATCCGGACCTATCCGCGCCCCAACCATACCGAACTGACGCTGGTTGAATACCGCGACGGCAGCTACGACCGCAGCGGTGCGTGGCTGGTCAACCGCTATCTGCTGGCCTACCTGCCGGTGGATGGCAAGACGCTGCTGGTTGCCCGCTGCCAGGCGGCGGAAACCGATTTCGCCCTCTATCGCGCCCAGCTGGAAAAAAGCTGTCTGAGCCTGTCGGCGCTGCCGCGCTGAGCGTGTCTGCGATACAATCCGTCCCTTCGTGCGCCGCGAGACCGAGCGGTGGCACACCGGGAACCCCAGTGGTTCCGCCAACTTCGACTGTTCTTCGAAGGGACATATCATGACCGCATCCGTCGATGCCGGCCGGGCACTCGTCGTGCTTTCCGGCGGCCAGGACTCGACCACCTGCCTGTACTGGGCGCTTGCCCGTTTTTCCCATGTGGAAGCCGTCACGTTCGACTATGGCCAGCGCCATCGGGTCGAACTGGCGTCTGCCCGCACCATCGCCACGCTGGCCGGCGTGCGCCAGACCGTGCTGCCGATCGACACCTTCAGCGCGCTCGGCGGCAATGCGCTGACCGACGACATCGCGCCCGAGGCGGCTGCCGGTGACGCGCTGCCGAATACCTTCGTGCCCGGTCGCAACCTGATTTTCCTGACCTTCGCCGCCGCTTATGCCTACCAGCATCAACTGGGCCATATCGTGACCGGTGTCGCACAGACCGACTATTCCGGCTACCCCGACTGCCGCGAGAACACGCTCAAGGCACTGGAACTGGCGATCAACCTGGGCATGGACGCCCGGCTGCAGCTGCACGCGCCGCTGATGTTCCTCAGCAAGGCCGATACCGTGCGCCTGGCACAGTCGGTCGGCGCGTTCGATGCGCTGGCCCACAGCCATACCTGCTATGAAGGCCAGGTGCCGCCATGCGGCCAGTGTGCGGCCTGCCAGTTGCGCGCCCGCGGCTTTGCCGAAGCCGGCGTCGCCGACCCGCTGCTCGTCCGGACGGGAGGCTGACATGCGTATCGTGCATTGTGCTGCGGCCGGCTTCGAGTCCGCGCGCCGGCTGGCGTCGGACGAGGCGCATGGTCACAGCTTCACGGTCAGTGCCCACGCCGCAACCGGGCTGGCTTCCCTGCGCGCCCGGTTGCATGAGGTGACGCAGGCGCTCGATTACCGCGACCTGAACCAGGTGCTGCCGTCGCCGGACGATGCGGCGCTGGCCGACTGGATCGCCGCGCGCCTGCCGATGGCGGCCGATCTGGTTCTGCGCAGCGCGCCCGACCGGGGTGTCGAGCGCGATGCTGACGGGACGCGGCGGGTCTGGCTGAAAAGCGGTTTCGAGGCGGCCCACCAGCTGCCGCACGTGCCGGCCGGCCACCAGTGTGGTCGCCTGCACGGCCACGGCTTCGGCGTGCGGCTGCTGGCCGATGCCGACCGACAGGACATCGCCGCGCTGCAGGCGGCCTGGGCACCGCTGCATGCGCAGCTCAACCATGCATACCTGAATGCCTTGCCCGGGCTGGACAACCCGACCAGCGAGAACCTCGCCGCCTGGCTGTGGCAGCGACTGGGCGCGGTCGTGCCCGGCCTGCGCGCCGTCGACGTCTTCGAGACCGCCACTGCCGGCAGCCGCTACGATGGCCACCGTTTCCGGATCTGGAAGGAAATGCGCTTCGAGGCGGCGGTGCCGTTCGACGGTCACGGCCGCTATACCGGTCACAGCTATCTGGTACGGCTGCATCTGGCCGGCCAGGTCGACGCCCGGGGCTGGGTGCGCGACTTTGGCGAGGTCAAGGCGCGCTTCAAACCGTGCTATGCCCGGCTCGACCACCATCCGCTCGACCAGCTGCCGGGCATCGGCGCCACCGACTGCGCCGGCATTGCCGGCTGGATTGCCGCGCAATTCGCCGCCGGGGTGCCGGAGCTGTGCCGGGTCGACGTGCTGGAAAACGACCACGATGGCGCCGAGTGCCGGCTGGCCGGGGAGGGGGCATGAACTACACGGTCAAGGAAGTGTTCTACACCCTGCAGGGCGAAGGCGCCCAGGCCGGTCGTGCGGCGGTGTTCTGCCGTTTCTCCGGCTGCAATCTGTGGAGCGGGCGCGAGGCGGATCGTGATCGCGCCATCTGCCGCTTCTGCGATACCGACTTTGTCGGCACCGGTCCGGACGGCGGCAAGTTCGCCGATGCCGGGGCACTGGCCGCACATATCCGTGCCGGCTGGCGCGGGCAGGGCGGCACGCCGTATGTGGTATTCACCGGCGGCGAGCCACTGCTGCAACTGGACGCTGCCCTGATCACGGCACTGCACCGGCTCGGCTTCGAAATCGGCGTCGAAACCAACGGCACGCTGCCGGCCCCTGACGGCATCGACTGGCTGTGCGTCAGCCCGAAGGCCGGTACCGACTG
The DNA here is from genome assembly GCF_054781615.1 of Microvirgula curvata. NCBI lineage: Bacteria > Pseudomonadati > Pseudomonadota > Betaproteobacteria > Neisseriales > Aquaspirillaceae > Microvirgula > Microvirgula curvata. Next base: position 20,181 of record NZ_BAAGUB010000019.1, read on the forward strand.
GGTACAGCGCCGTGGCGACGAGATCAAGCTGGTCTACCCGCAACCGGCCCTGCTGCCGGACACGGTCGCCACCGACGGCTTTACCCACGCGTGGCTGCAGCCGATGGACGGCCCGGCACGCACGGAACACACCCGGGCGGCGATTGCCGCCTGCCTGACCGACCCCCGCTGGCGGCTGTCGGTCCAGACCCACAAGATCACCGGCATCCGCTGAAGCGGAGGCCGCTTGCCCATCCAGGAGTTTCCCCGATGAACCTGCACGACAAACTGAATGCCCTGGGCAGCCAGCGCACCGACTACCGCTACGACCAGCCGGACGCCGCGCTGCTGGAGCGCTTCCCGAACCCGTATGCCGAAGCGACGATCAACCCGCACGGCGTGACCGGCAGCCTGAACATCACCTGCCCGGAATTCACCAGCCTGTGCCCGGTCACCGGCCAGCCGGACTTCGCCACCCTTGTCATCGACATGATCCCGGGCGCGTGGTGCGTCGAATCGAAGTCGCTGAAGCTGTATCTCGGTTCCTTCCGCATGCATGGCGAGTTCCACGAAGCCTGCGTCTGCCGCATCTGCAACGATCTGGTCACCCTGCTGCAGCCGAAGTGGATCCGGGTCGAAGGCCGCTTCACGCCGCGGGGCGGCATTCCGCTGTGGCCGACCGCCGAGTGGCGCCAGCCGGGCTGCTGATCTCCGGCCGGCGCGCTGCCGGTTCACGGGCGGGCATGGTATTGTCCGGTCCATGCCCTTGACCCGAATTTCCTCGTCCCTGACCGGCCTGCCGCCGGACTGGGCAACGCGGCTGAAAACCGGCCAGCTCGGCGCGGCCTGGATGCTGGTTGCCGCCTTCTTCTTTGCGCTGATGGCCTCCTGCGTCAAGCTCGGCGCCGTCCATCATGGCGCGGTCGAACTGGTGTTCTGGCGCACACTGTTCGGCATGGTGTCGCTGGGCGCCGTCGCCGGTGTGCGCCGGCAGTCCCTGCTGACGCCGAACTGGTGGGTCCAGGTCAAGCGCGGGCTGTTCGGCTATGTGTCGCTGGTCTGCTATTTCTCGGCCATGACCGAGCTGTCGATCTCGACCGCGGTCACCCTCAATTATTCGTCGTCGATTTTTCTTGCCCTGCTGTCGGTGCTGATGCTCGGCGAACGGCTGACGCCAAAGCTGCTGCTGTCGCTGGGGCTGGGACTGGTCGGCGTGGCACTGCTGCTGCGGCCGTCGATCGGCGCCGGTCAATGGCAGTCGGGGATGATCGGCCTCGGTTCCGGCCTGATGGCCGCCTTTGCCTATCTGCACGTGCGCGAACTCGGCCAGCTTGGCGAGCCGGACTGGCGCACCGTGTTCTGGTTTACCGGTCTGTCCACCGTCTGCGGCGGCGTCTGGCTGCTGCTGAGCGGCGGGTTCCGGCTGCCGACGGCCGAATCGGTCTGGCCGCTGCTCGGCATGGGCATCACGGCCACGCTGGCGCAGCTGGCGATGACCCGTGCCTATTCGCAGGGCGACAAGCTGGTCGCCTCCGCGCTCGCCTATTGCACCGTGGCCTTTACCGCGCTGGCCGGCGCCCTGCTGTTCGGTGACCGGCTCGACCTGCCGGCCGTGGCGGCGATCGTGCTGATCGTCGTCAGCGGGCTGATTGCGGCCAGACGCTGAGCGGGTGCTTTATAGGAAGCCCCCCGCTGCGCTACGATAGAAGAAAACCACCCCAGCCGAAGGAGGCACGCATGATCTCGATCCGCCCGCAGGATTTCGGCCTTGATGTCGCGTTGTACAACGAATTCACCCTGGCCGATTTCAAAAGCCTCGAAGCTGCGCTGCTCGACCGTTTCAACAGCCAGGCCAAACCCAATGTCCTGATCGACATGAGTGAAGTGGTCGACTTCACCATCGACATGGCCGTCGAGGAACTGCGCTTCGTCCGCGCGCACGAAAAGCATTTTGGCCGCATCGCCGTGGTGGTCAAGGACAACTGGATCAAGCTGGCGGCGCATATTGCCGGCCTGCTCAGCGGCGACACCGACGTGATGTATTTCGACAGCGCCGAGTCGGCCCGTGAATGGGTCGAGGGCGGGGAACTGCCCGCGGTCTGACGCACAGCCGGCCGCGCATCGCGGCCGGCCCTCCCATTGCAGAAGTCGCCACTGAAGACTGCGACAAGCCTGTCTGAGCAGTAAAATCTCCCCATACATAGGACTCCCCATCGCGTGGAGGCAATCAATACCCTGCTGTTGCTGGGTGGCGGCCTGCTGTTTCTCAGCGTGCTGGCCAGCCTGGTGTCGGCGCGTTTCGGCGTGCCATTGCTGCTGGTGTTCCTGGTGGTCGGCATGCTGGCCGGCGAGGACGGCCCCGGCGGCATCCGCTTCGACAATTACGGCGCAAGTTTCTTTATCGGCAACCTCGCGCTGGCCATCATCCTGCTCAACGGCGGCCTGCAGACCTCGATCAAGTCGTTCCGCACCGGCCTGAAGCCGGCGCTGTCTCTGGCCACCGTCGGCGTACTGGTGTCGGCCGGGCTGGTCGGCGTGTTCGCCATGCTGCTGATGGGCATCGATCTCGCCCATGGCCTGCTGCTGGGTGCCATCATCGGCTCGACCGATGCCGCCGCCGTGTTCGCGCTGCTGCGCTCCGGCGGCATCCGGCTGAACGACCGGGTCGGCTCGACACTGGAGATCGAGTCCGGCGCCAATGACCCGATGGCGGTGCTGCTGGTGCTGATGCTGGTCGGCTGGATGTCCGGCCGGGCCGACGGCGGGCCGCTGACGCTGCTGCTGACCTTTGTCACCCAGTTTGGCGTCGGCGCGCTGGCCGGACTCGGCGGCGGCTGGCTGCTGTCGCGGCTGTTCGCCCGGTTGCGGCTGGCGGACGGCCTGTATGCCCTGCTGCTGGCTGCCGGCGGGATTTCGCTGTTTGCGCTGGCGAACAAGATGGGCGGCAGCGGTTTCCTGGCGATCTACCTGGCCGGCGTGGTCATTGGCAACCGGCCGACACCGGCCTCGCCGATCATGCTGCCGGTCATGGATGGCCTGGCCTGGTTCGCCCAGGCGGTCATGTTCCTGATGCTCGGCCTGCTGGTCACGCCGTCGAAGATGGTGGGTGACCTGCCGCAGGCCTTTGCCGTCGCCGTGTTCCTGATGCTGGTGGCGCGACCGGTGGCGGTCATGCTCTGCCTGCGTCCGTTCCGCTTTCCGCGCCACGAAGTGCTGTTTGTCAGCTGGGTCGGCCTGCGTGGCGCGGTACCGATCGTGATCGCCATTTTTCCGATGATGGCCGGCGTGCCGGCCTCGGCGCCGCTGTTCGGCGTGACCTTTGCCGTGGTGCTGGTGTCGCTGCTGGTGCAGGGCTCGTCGCTCGGCTGGATGGCGCGCAAGCTGGGCGTGGTGGTGCCCGAGCCGGACCCGCTGCCCCAGGCCCGCGCGCCGCTGCTGGCGCTGACGCCGACGGCCGACTGGCTGACACTGAGCGTGCATCCCGACGCGGCAGCCATTGGCGAACCGGTCGGCACGGTGCTGGCCGGGGCCTTGCCCGGCGCTGCAGCGCATTGTCTGGCGCTGTCGCGCCACGGTCAGCTGATCGTGCCGGATGCCAGCACCCGCTTCGCTGCCGGTGACGACGTGCTGGTGCTGGCGCCGGCCGGAGAGGGCGAGGCGCTGTCGCGCGTTTTCCTGCCGCAGCCGGAGCAGGACGGGCCGCTGTGCGAGCGGCGCTTCTTCGGTGACTTCGTACTCGATGGCAGCGCACGGCTCGGCGATGTCGCCGGACTGTATGGTGAAACGCCGCCGGCGGATGAGGCTGATCTGACGCTGGATGCCCTGTTTGCCCGTCGTTATGCCTGCGTGCGGGTCGTTGGCGACCGTATCCGCATCGGCCGGTTGTGCCTGACCATCCGGGCCATGAACGACCGTCATGTCGGCCGCGTCGGCCTGAGGCTGGCGGCAGACCGCCAACTGCACCCGTTGGCGTGACCGCCTTGCATCCTGCGCGCACCGGCTCTAAAGTCCGCGCTCCATCGAAACCGACCCTACCCACTGATTGTCACGATGCTGAAACCGATTGCCCAACGCCTGGCCGAAGAACTCAACGTCCGCCTGGCGCAAGTGTCCGCCACCATCGAGCTGTTCGACGGCGGCGCGACCGTGCCGTTTGTCGCCCGCTACCGCAAGGAAGCCACCGGGGGTCTCGACGACACCCAGCTGCGCCTGCTCGACGAGCGCCTGCGCTATCTGCGCGAGCTGGATGACCGGCGCGACACCATCGTCAAGTCGATCGCCGAACAGGGCAAGCTGAGCCCTGAAGTGGAAAGCGCGCTCTACGCTGCCGGCGACAAGACCACGCTGGAAGACCTGTACCTGCCGTACAAGCCCAAGCGGCGTACCAAGGCACAGATTGCGCGCGAAGCCGGACTGGCGCCGCTGGCGGAGACGCTGCTGGCCGACCCGTCGCAGACGCCGGAAGCCGTGGCGGCCGGCTTCGTCAATGCCGACAACGGCGTGGCCGATATCAAGGCGGCGCTGGACGGGGCGCGGGCGATCCTGATCGAACGCTTTGCCGAAGATGCGCAGTTGCTGGGCGAGCTGCGCGACAAGCTGTGGCGCGAAGGCGAAGTCGTCGCGCGGGTCGTGCCGGGCAAGGAAAGCGCCGGCGCCAAGTTCGCCGACTATTTCGCCCATGAGGAACCGCTGCGCAGCCTGCCGTCGCACCGGGCGCTGGCACTGCTGCGCGGTCGCAATGAAGAATGCCTGACCCTGGCGCTGCGCTATCAGCCGGAAGACACGCCGCTGACCCAGCGCAGCGAATACGAGCAGCGCATCGCTGCCCGTTTCGGCCTGACCGATCAGGGCCGGCCGGCCGACAAGTGGCTGCTCGACAGCGTGCGCCTGTGCTGGCGGGCCAAAATTTTCCTGTCGCTGGAACTGGAGCTGTTTGGCCGCGTGCGCGAGGCGGCGGAAGAAGAGGCGATCCAGGTGTTCGCCCGCAACCTGCACGACCTGCTGCTGGCCGCACCGGCCGGCCCGCGCGCCACACTGGGGCTGGACCCCGGCCTGCGCACCGGGGTCAAGGTGGCGGTGGTCGACGCCACTGGCAAGCTGCTCGACACCGCGACCATCTATCCGCACGAACCGCGCCGCGACTGGGACCGCTCGCTGGCGACGCTGGGTGCACTGTGCGCCCGGCACAAGGTCGACCTGATCGCCATCGGCAACGGTACCGCCAGCCGCGAAACCGACCGGCTGGCGGCAGACCTGATCCGCCTGCACCCGGAACTCGGCATGACCCGGATCGTGGTCAGCGAAGCCGGTGCCTCGGTCTATTCGGCCAGCGAACTGGCGGCGCGGGAGTTTCCCGATCTCGACGTCAGCCTGCGCGGCGCGGTGTCGATCGCCCGCCGGCTGCAGGACCCGCTGGCGGAACTGGTCAAGATCGACCCGAAGTCGATCGGCGTCGGCCAGTACCAGCATGACGTCAACCAGAGCCAGCTGGCTCGTGCGCTGGATGCCGTGGTTGAGGATTGCGTGAATGCGGTCGGTGTCGACGTCAATATGGCGTCGGCAGCGCTGCTGACCCGGGTCTCGGGCCTGAACGCCACCCTGGCGGCGAACATCGTCGCCCATCGCGATGCGCACGGCGCCTTTGACAGCCGTACCGCGCTGAAGGCCGTGCCGCGCCTCGGCGACAAGACCTTCGAGCAGGCGGCCGGCTTCCTGCGGGTGATGGGCGGCGTCAACCCGCTCGATGCTTCGTCGGTCCACCCGGAAGCCTATCCGGTGGTGGAGAAGATCGTGGCCCGCTCCGGTCGCGAGGTGAAATCGATGATCGGCGACAGCGGTTTCCTGAAAACGCTGAAGGCGACCGATTACACCGATGAGCGTTTCGGCCTGCCGACGGTGATGGACATCCTCGGTGAACTCGACAAGCCGGGGCGCGACCCGCGTCCGGAATTCAGAACGGCGGCCTTTGCCGACGGGGTCGAGGATATCCGCGATCTGCAGCCGGGCATGGTGCTGGAAGGTGTGGTCACCAATGTGGCCAACTTCGGTGCCTTTGTCGATATCGGCGTCCACCAGGACGGACTGGTCCATATCTCGGCGCTGTCGAAGAAATACGTCGCCGATCCGCGCACGGTGGTCAAGGCCGGCGATGTGGTCAAGGTCAAGGTGGTCGAAGTCGACGCTCCGCGCAAGCGCATCGCGCTGACCATGCGCCTCGACGATCCGCTGGATGCGCCGCGTGCCGGAGCGGGCAGGGCTGCCGCTGTGGCCACCGGTGGCCAGCAGAAGCGTCGCCGCGACGACAAGCCGGCCGCCGCCGGCAACTCGGCCATGGCCGATGCCTTCGCACGGCTGAAGCGCTGATCGCGGCAGCAGGAAAAAAAGCCCTGGCGGTTTCCCCGCCAGGGCTTTTTTGCGATCGGGCCGGCTGATATCAGCGACCGTGTCCGGTCTTCTGTGTTTTCTGCTTCTTTTGCTTCTTGTGCGTCACTGCCTTGTGCGGCGCCGCTTTCTTGCTGGCGGCACTTTTCCGGTTCACGGCCTTGCCACTGGCCTTGCTGCCAGTCTTGCCCGCGTGCGCGGTCTGCCTGTTGCGCTTGCTGCTGCCGCCCTTGTGGTTTGCCACGGCTTTCCTGTTTGCCGACGCCTTGCTGCCGCGCACCGCCTTCTTGTGCGAATCCGGCCGGGCGCTGGCGTGGACGGCCTGTTTCTTGCCCTTTTCGGCATGGATCTTGCTTTTGCTGGCGGGACGGGCGGCCTTGCGCTTGTCGACCGTGGCGTGCTTGCCGTGCCGGGCCGAGGCGGTTGTTGCCGTGGCGGTTTTCTTCTTGCCGGCGTGCCGGGCGGAAACCGGCTTTGCCTGGGCGTGCTTCGCACTGGCCTTGTGCCGCGATGTCCGGGCGGAAACGGCGCTGTCGCGGCGCTTCTTGTCTGCCCTGGCCGTGTGGCGCGAAGCCTTGGCCGGGCGCTCGGCACGGCTGCCGCGCGAGGTGTTGTCGGCGGCGCGAGCCGGCTTGGCGGCGGTCGCCGGGCGGGCCTTGCCGGCCTTGACCGGAGCCGGCATGTAGTCGCCGGGCAGGGGAACGTCTTCGGCGTGGGCCGAACAGAGGGTCAGCGCCGTCAGGCCGCCAATAAGGAACTGTATGAATTTACGCATTTTTTGTCAGGGCCGCAGGCGGTAAAGGGAATGTTTGAGAAATATTTATTCGAAATATTGAGCGATACAGTTAGTGGCAGTTATATTACCACGCATGGAACACCGCCCTGCGCGGGCGCCTGTTCCGCAACAACTACCCTCAAGGGAGAGAATGCATGAAACTATCGAGAAGAAACCTGGTGCTCGGGGCGCTGCTGTCGGCATTCGTGCTGACCGGCTGCGGCAAGAAGGAAGAAGCTGCCAATGTCCAGGCGCCGACTACGCCGGCTGCCGAGGTGAAGGAATATGTGGTTGGCACTGATGCCGCCTATGCTCCTTTTGAATTTGAAAATGACCAGAAGCAGGCCGAAGGTTTCGACATCGACGTGGTCACCGCCATTGCCGACAAGGCGGGCATCAAGGTCAAGTTCATCAATACGCCGTGGGAAGGCATTTTCGCCAGCCTGAATAACGGTGACCGTGATGCGCTGGTTTCCGCCATCACCATTACCGACGAGCGCAAGGCGTCGATGGACTTCTCCGAGCCGTACTTCGAGGCACGCCAGCTGATCGTGGTCGCCAAGGATGCCAAGGTTGCCAAGTTCGGTGACCTGAAGGGCATGAAGGTGGCCGTGCAGACCGGCACTACCGGCGATGAACTGGTGCAGAAGCTGCTCGGCAAGACCAGTGCCGACATCAAGCGCTTCGAAAGCACCCCGCTGGCGCTGAAGGAACTGGAAAGCGGTGGCGTGCAGGCCGTGGTCGCCGACAACGGCGTCGTCATCAACTATCTGAAGAACAACGCCGACAAGGGCCTGATCTCGGTCGAGGACAAGGACAGCTTCCACCCCGAGTATTACGGCGTCGCCGTGAAGAAGGGCAATGCCGAGCTGCTGGGCAAGATCAACGAAGGTCTGAAGGCGATCAAGGCCGACGGCACCTACGACAAGATCTACGCCAAGTGGTTTGGCGAAAACAAGTAAGCGGACCACGCTGAAGACATGCAATACCTGCGGCGCGCGTTTACCGCGCGCCGCCGTTTTTCCGGGAGAGGGGGAATGATGGACTTCCGGTTCGCAATGATTACCGAATACGCGCCGCTGTTTATCAGCGGCCTGAAGATGACGCTGGTCATCACGCTGATTTCCGTGGTGCTGGGTACGCTCATCGGTCTGTTCATGGGCATGGCGCGGCTGGCGGAAGCGCGCCACGGCATGAGCAAATACCTGCTGCGCTTTCTGGTCAAATGGCCTGCTACCGCCTATGTCACGTTCTTCCGCGGTACGCCGCTGTTCGTGCAGATCCTGCTGATTCACTTCGCACTGATGCCGACGCTGGTCCATCCGGTCGACGGACTGATCATCAGCGGTGACCTGGCCCGGGAAATCCGCCAGAACTACGGCGCGTTCTTCTCCGGCCTGCTGGCGCTGACGCTGAATGCCGGCGCCTACATCACCGAAATCTTCCGTGCCGGCATCCAGTCGATCGACCGCGGGCAGATGGAAGCGGCCCGTTCGCTCGGCATGAGCTACGGCAAGGCGATGAAGTTCGTTATCGTGCCGCAGGCGTTCCGGCGCATGCTGCCGCCGCTCGGCAACGAGGCGATCATGCTGCTGAAGGACAGTTCGCTGGTTTCGGCCATCGGTCTGGCCGAGCTGGCATTCGCCGCCCGTACCGTGGCCGGCGTCTACTCGCGCTACTGGGAACCGTACCTGACGATTTCCTTCCTGTACCTCGGCATGACCATGCTGATGGCGTGGGGCGTGTCGTCGCTGGAAAAGAAATACCGCATCGCCGCACGCTGAGGCCCGGAAACCGGTCCGCACGCGCAGACAAAAGAACAGCCCGGCTTGCCGGGCTGTTTCCGTTTTTGCATTCAATAATGTATGTGCTGCCGGCAGGCACCGCTCTCCGGCACGATATTCCCCGCAGCAGCAGGGGGGAATATTAGCCTTTGCCGCCATGGGACAGGCGCCGCGTGGTAGAATCAGGTCCATTTTTCCGGCCAAGCGATTGCCTCGAACACATGACCGATCAACTGTTTGCCAAAGAGACGATTCCCATCAGTCTCGAAGAAGAAATGCGGCGTTCCTACCTCGATTACGCAATGAGCGTGATCGTGGGCCGCGCACTGCCCGACGTGCGGGACGGCCTGAAGCCGGTGCATCGTCGCGTGCTCTTTGCCATGCACGAACTGTCCAACGACTGGAACCGTCCGTACAAGAAATCGGCCCGTGTCGTCGGCGATGTGATCGGTAAGTATCACCCGCACGGCGACAGCGCCGTTTACGACACCATCGTGCGGATGGCTCAGAATTTCTCGCTGCGCTATCCGCTTGTGGATGGTCAGGGCAACTTCGGTTCCATCGACGGCGACAACGCGGCCGCCATGCGTTACACCGAAATCCGCATGTCGCGCATCGCGCACGAAATGCTGGCCGATATCGAGAAGGAAACCGTCGACTTCGGCCCGAACTACGACGGCAGCGAACAGGAACCGCTGGTGCTGCCGGCCCGGGTGCCGAACCTGCTGATCAACGGCAGCTCCGGCATTGCCGTCGGCATGGCCACCAACATTCCGCCGCACAACCTCAACGAGGTTATCGACGGTCTGCTGGTGCTGCTCGGCAACCCGGAGATCACGCTCGACGAGCTGATCGACATCATCCCGGCGCCGGACTTCCCGACCGCCGGCATCATCTACGGTCTGGCCGGCGTGCGCGAAGGCTACCGCACCGGTCGTGGCCGCGTGGTGATTCGCGCCCGCACCCACGTCGAGGACATCGGCAAGGGCAGCGACCGCCAGGCGCTGATCATCGACGAGCTGCCGTACCAGGTGAACAAGGCCAACCTGCTGATCAAGATCGGCGAGCTGGTGCGCGAGAAGGCCATCGAAGGCATTTCCGACCTGCGCGACGAGTCGGACAAGTCCGGCATGCGCGTGGTGATCGAGCTCAAGCGCGGCGAAATGCCGGAGATCGTTCTCAACAATCTGTACAAGCAGACCCAGTTGCAGGACAGCTTCGGCATGAACATGGTCGCACTGGTCGATGGCCAGCCGCGCCTGCTGAACCTGAAGCAGATCCTCGACGAGTTCCTGCGCCACCGCCGCGAAGTGGTGACGCGACGCACGATCTTCGAACTGCGCAAGGCACGCGAGCGGGGCCATATCCTCGAAGGGCTGGCCGTTGCGCTGTCCAATGTCGACGAGATCATCGCCCTGATCAAGGCCGCGCCGACGCCGCCGGTGGCCAAGAGCGAGCTGATGGCGCGCGAATGGCACTCGGCGCTGGTCGAGGACATGCTGTCCCGCGTCGATGTCAGCCAGGCGCGCCCGGACGGACTGCTGCCCGAGTACGGGCTGCAGAAGCAGGGCTATCGCCTGTCCGAAGTCCAGGCCCAGGCCATTCTGGAACTGCGCCTGCAGCGCCTGACCGGGCTGGAACAGGACAAGATCGTCAGCGAATACCGCGACGTGATGGACACCATCATGGACCTGCTGGACATCCTGTCGCGTCCGGAACGGGTGAACCAGATCATTGCCGAGGAACTGGCCCAGATCAAGACCCAGTATGGCGACGCCCGCCGCTCGGAAATCGAGCAGTACGGCGGCGACATCAATATCGAAGACCTGATCACGCCGCAGGACATGGTGGTCACGCTGTCGCATGGCGGCTACATGAAGGCGCAGCCGGTCGCCGACTACCAGGCCCAGCGCCGTGGCGGTCGCGGCAAGCTGGCGGCAGGGACCAAGGAAGAAGATTTCATCGACAACCTGTTTGTCGCCAATACCCACGACTACCTGCTCTGTTTCTCGAGCTTTGGTCGCATGTACTGGATCAAGGTCTACGAACTGCCACAGGGCAGCCGCAACAGCCGTGGCAAGCCGATCGTGAATCTGCTGCCGCTGGCCGATGGCGAGAAACTCAATGCCATCCTGCCGGTCAAGGCCTTCAGCGACAGCGAATACGTGTTCATGGCGACCAGCCGTGGCACGGTCAAGAAGACGCCGCTGTCCGACTTCTCCCGTCCGCGCACCGCCGGCATCATCGCCGTCGATCTGGACGAGGGTGACCACCTGATCGGTGTCGCCGTGACCAGCGGCAGCAGTCAGGTCATGCTGTTCTCCGACGCCGGCAAGGCCGTGCGCTTCGACGAGGGCGACGTGCGCGCAATGGGCCGTACCGCCCGTGGCGTGCGCGGCATGGACCTGGCCGACGGCCAGCAGGTGATCGGCATGCTGGTCAGCAACGACGAAACGCTGCAGGTGCTGACCGCCACCGCCAACGGCTACGGCAAGCGCACGCCGATCGGCGACTACCGCAAGTCGCGGCGCGGCACCCAGGGCGTCATCGCCATCGATACCGGCGAGCGCAATGGCAAGCTGGTCGCCGTGGCGCTGGTCGAGGAGCAGGACGAGCTGATGCTGATGACGACCGGCGGCGTGCTGATCCGCACCCGCGTGTCCGAAGTCCGCGAAACCGGCCGGACCGCCCAGGGTGTGCGCCTGATCAATCTCGACGAGGGTGAACACCTGATCAGCCTGGAAAAGGTGGCCGAGAGCGACGAGGACCTGCCGGTCGACGACGACGCCATCGACGGCGCTGAAGCCGTGGACGGCGAGCCGGCTGCAGGTGAAACCGGCGAAGGCGAGGGCGCCTGATGAGCCCGGCGCTGTTCGAGCAGATGCAGAATTGGTTCGTCAGCATGCCGCATTGCGCGACACTCGGCATGCGGCCGGCCGGCCTCGACGAGGGCCGGCCGACGCTGGCCATCGACTGGCGCGACGAACTGGTCGGCAACCCGGTGACCGGTGTGCTGCACGGCGGCGCCATCACCAGCCTGATCGACACCACCAGTGGTCTGGCGCTGTTTGCCCGGCTCGACCAGCCCGAGGCCATCGCCACGCTGGACCTGCGCATCGACTACCTGCGCCCGGCCACGCCGGGCCAGCCGGTGTTCTGCCGTGCCGAGTGCTACAAGCTTGGCCGGCAGATCGCCTTTACCCGCGCGCTGTGCCACCAGGGCGATCCGGCCGACCCGATTGCCCATGGCGTCGCGACCTTCATGCGCGACTCCAGTCCGGCGGTGCTTGGCGGGGGGACGACATCATGAAATCCTATATGCAACGCTTCCAGGCGCTGCGCGATGCCGGCGATTTCGCCGGCATTATCGACAGCATCCCGTATGCGCGCCTGCTGGGTGTCGAGTTTGCCGAGGAGAGCGACGGTCGCCTGCTGTTCACCCTGCCGTTCCGCCAGGCCAGCATCGGCAACCCGATCCTGCCGGCGCTGCACGGCGGCGTGATTGGCGGCTTCATGGAAAACGCCGCGCTGATCCAGCTGATGTGGGTCCGCGAATCCGGCGAACCGCCGAAGACCATCGATTTTTCGCTCGATTACCTGCGTTCCGGCAAGCCGGACACGCTGCATGCCCGCTGCGAGTTCACCCGTCAGGGCAAGCGTATCGCCAACATGCAGATCACCGCCTGGCAGGACGATGAAAACAAGCCGGTCGCCGTGGCCCGCGCACACTTCCTGCTGAACTAGAATCAACCGGCGCGAAGGACACGCAAACGATGTCCGCACGCTCCCTGCACTGAGTCCCGCGCAGGTCATCGCGGGAGAGAAGAGGACCCATGAGCATCTACAACTTTTCCGCCGGCCCCGCCGTGCTGCCGCAGGACGTGCTGATCGAAGCCGCCCGCGAAATGACCGACTGGCATGGCTCCGGCATGTCGGTGATGGAAATGAGCCATCGCGGGCGCGAGTTCATGTCGATCGCCGCCGATGCCGAAGCCGATCTGCGCGAGCTGCTGGCCATCCCGTCGAACTACAAGGTGCTGTTCCTGCAGGGCGGGGGCCACAGCCAGTTTTCGATGGTGCCGCTGAACCTGCTTGGCGACCGGAAGTCGATCGACTTCGTCGTTACCGGCCACTGGGGCAAGCTGGCGCTGAAGGAAGCCCACCGCTTTGCCGAAGTGAACGTCGCTGCCAGCGGCGAGGACAGCCAGTTCACCACCATCCCGCCGCAGTCCGGCTGGAAGCGTGACCCCGGCGCCGCCTATCTGCATTACGTCAGCAATGAAACCATCGGCGGCGTGCAGTTCCCGTATATCCCCGAATCCGACGTGCCGCTGGTTTGCGACATGTCCAGCGACTTCCTGTCCCGTCCGGTCGACGTCAGCCGCTTCGGCCTGATTTTCGCCGGTGCGCAGAAGAACGTCGGCCCGGCCGGCCTGACCCTGGTCATCATCCGCGAAGACCTGCTCGGCCATGTCCGTCCCGGCACGCCGACCATGTTCGACTACCGGGTTCACGCCGATGCCGACTCGATGTACAACACCCCGCCGACCTACGCCATCTACATGGCCGGGCTGGTGTTCAAGTGGCTGAAGGCGCAGGGCGGGCTGAAAGGCATTGCCGCGCGCAATGCCGAGAAGGCCGCGCTGCTGTACCAGGCCATCGACGCCAGCAACGGCTTCTACCGCTGCCCGGTCGACAAGCCGTACCGCTCGCAGATGAACGTGCCGTTCCGCCTGCCGAGCGAGGCACTGGAAGCGCAGTTTGTCGAAAGCGCCGCCGCAGCCGGTCTGGTGCAGCTGAAGGGCCACCGTTCGGTCGGCGGCATGCGTGCGTCGATCTACAACGCCATGCCGCTGGAAGGCGTGCGGACGCTGGTGCGCTTCATGAACGATTTCGCCCGCAACAACGGCTGAGCGCAGCACATGCTGACCGAATCCCTGCTGCGGCAGCTGGACAGCCTGTACCACGAAGGCGTGGCGCACGACGCCGGCACCGGCGTGCGCCGCGAACGCCGGCTGAACATCACGCCGGACACCGGGCGCTTCCTGTACCAGCTGGTCCGCTTCGGCAATGCGCGCCGAATTCTCGAAGTCGGTACCTCGAACGGCTATTCGACGCTGTGGCTGGCCGCAGCGGCTGACGATATCGACGGCCGCGTGATCAGCCTCGACATCGAGGCCGACAAGCAGACCGCGGCCAGCGCCCAGCTGGCCGCCGCCGGGCTTGACCACTGCGTCACCCTGTTCCGCGTCGACGCTTCGGCGTGGATCGCCGCCGCACCGGACGACGCCTTTGACCTCCTGTTCCTCGACGCCGACCGCAGCCGCTATGCCGGTGACTGGCCGCACTTGCAGCGCCTGCTGCGCCGCGGCGGTCTGATTGTGGTCGACAACGCCATTTCCCACGCCGCCGAATGTGCCGGCTTTCTCGACCTGGTCGCCGCCACGCCCGGCTACGTGGTCGAAACGCTGGCGCTCGGCAAGGGTGAATGCCTGATATTGAAAGCCTGATGTGTCAGACGAATTGCTCAAGCAACACCGCCATGCGATCGACGATATCGACGCACAAGTCCTCGAACTGCTGAACCAGCGCGCCGGCCACGCCCGCGCCATCGGCGAGATCAAGGGGGGCGGCATCATCTACCGGCCCGAGCGCGAAGCCGAAGTGCTGCGCCGGGTCAAGGAACGCAATCCGGGCCCGCTGCCCGGCGAGTCGGTGGCACGCCTGTTCCGCGAGATCATGAGCGAATGCCTTGCGCTGGAAAAACCGCTGTCGATCGCCTTTCTCGGCCCGGAAGGTACCTTCACCCAGGCGGCGGCGGTCAAGCATTTCGGTCATGCTGCCCACACCATTGCCTGCGCATCGATCGACGAGGCGTTTCGCGCCGTCGAATCGCGGACCTGTGACTACGTGGTCGCGCCGGTCGAGAACTCGACCGAAGGCGCCGTCGGCCGCACGCTGGACCTGATGGTCAGCAGCCCGCTGAAAGTCTGCGGCGAGGTCATTCTGCGCATCCATCACCACCTGCTGCGCCAGCGCGCCGACGCCCCGCCGCCGCGCAAGGTGTATTCGCACGCCCAGTCGCTGGCGCAGTGCCATGAATGGCTGAACCGTCACCTGCCCGATGTCGAGCGCGTGTCGGTGGCCAGCAATGCCGAAGCCGCCCGGCTCGCGTCCGAGGACGACACCGTTGCCGCCATTGCCGGCGAGGCCGCCGCCGAACGCTTCCAGCTGGTCCGCATCGCCGGCAGCATCGAGGACGAGCCGAACAATACCACCCGCTTCCTGGTGCTCGGCCATCAGGAATGCGTGCCGACCGGGCATGACAAGACCAGCATCGTCTGCTCGGCACAGAACCGCCCGGGCGCAGTGCACAGCCTGCTGGCGCCGATTGCCCAGGCCGGTGTCAGCATGACCAAATTCGAGTCGCGGCCGTCGCGCACCGGTCTGTGGGAATACGTGTTCTTCATCGACATGGAAGGCCACCCGGACGACAGCCACGTCACCGCCGCCCTGAACGAGCTGAGACGCTGCGCGGCCTTCGTCAAGGTGCTTGGCGCCTATCCCACTGCGGTACTGTAACGATTCGACCGGGCGGGGCCGTCCCGCCACGACAACCTTGCTGGATGGATGATGAAAAGCATTTGCGTATTTTGTGGTTCGAACTTCGGCGACAAGCCGGACTATGAACTGGGCGCCATCGCGCTGGGCCAGTTGCTGGCCCGCCGCGGGATCACGCTGGTGTACGGCGGCGGCAAGGTTGGCCTGATGGGCACCGTCGCCGACGCCACCCTGGCCGCCGGCGGCAAGGTCATCGGCGTGATTCCCGAATTCCTGCGGCTGAAGGAACTCGACCACCCGGGGCTCAGCGAGCTGCATGTGGTCGCGTCGATGCACGAACGCAAGGCGATGATGGCCGAGCTGTCCGACGGCTTTATCGCCATGCCGGGCGGCTATGGCACCTATGAGGAACTGCTGGAAGTGCTGTCGTGGTCGCAGCTCGGCATGCATCACAAGCCGGTTGGCCTGCTCGATGTGGCCGGTTTCTACACCCCGTTCCTGACCATGATGCGGCATACCGTCGAACAGGGTTTCGCCCGCGAGCAGAACCTCGACCTGATGGTGTCCGCCGCGACGCCGGACGCGCTGCTGGAACGCATGGCCGGCTGGGCGCCGGTGGCGGTCAGCAAGTGGCTGGACAAGCGGGCGATCTGACTGCGTGCATTTTTGGGCACAATGGCATGAGTGGCGCCGGTCGCTGCCCGGCGGGTTGATACACTGAAGGGTACGGCAGTCAGCCTGATCGGCTCTGCCAGTTTCCGCCTTTCAAATTCAGGAGCTTGTATGTCGAATCCGCTTCCCGTTGCTGTGGTCCTGTCCGGCTGCGGCGTCAATGACGGCACCGAGATTACCGAGGCGGTCGCGCTGATCATCGCGCTGTCCGAAGCCGGTCTTCCGTATGCATTCCATGCACCGGATCGCGAACAGGCGGTGACCGACCACCTCAGCGGCGACACCGCCGCGGGCACGCGCAGCATCCTGGCCGAGTCGGCCCGCATTGCCCGGGGCGACATCGCGCCGCTGGATGCGCTGCAGATCGACAAGGTCTCCGCCCTGGCTTTCCCCGGCGGTTTCGGCGCGGCCAGAAACCTGACCACTTTCGCCACTGATGGCGAGCAGGCGCAGCTGTATCCCGACGTCGCCCGGGTGATGCGCGACGCGCTGGCGGCCGGTACACCGGTGCTGGCAATGTGCGCCGCGCCGCTGGTGCTCGGCCTGGCTGCCCGCGATGCCGGCCTGCGCGATGTCGACCTCACCGTCGGCGCCACGACCGGCAATCCGCTGGCGGCGGCGCTGGCCGCCTGGGGGCAGCATCCTGTCGACCGGCCGGTCGATGGCGTCTGCGTCGACAGCGCGCGCCGCCTGATCAGCGTGCCGGCCTATATGTGCGCCGGAGCCAATCCGGCCAGCATTTACGCCGCAGCCCGTGCCGCGGTGTCTGCACTGACGGCACTGGCCCGCTAGCCGCGCCCTCGCGGCTCCCGGCACGACGGCCTCCTGCTCCTGCACGAGGCCGCGTTTTCGCCCGGCCGTGCCACCCCGATTTTTCTTGTTGCATCTGGAGAAGCGCCATGAACAGACCCAGAGTCAGTGTGTTTCTGGGCGTCAGCCTTGATGGTTATATCGCTGGAGAATCCGACGACCTGTCATGGCTGTCCATCGTCCAGACCGATCCGCCGGAGGACACCGGCTACGAGGCGCTGATGCGCGAGGTCGATGTGCTGGTCCTGGGCCGGAACACGTATGAGAAAGTCCTGACCTTTGGCGACTGGCCGTACCACGGCAAGCGGGTCATCGTGCTGACCCACCATGCACTGTATCCGCGCCATGGCGAAGAAGCCCATGGCGGCGATCTGTGCGCGCTGCTCGCCGAACTCGGAGCAGCGGGCCATGCCCATGTGTATCTGGATGGCGGCATGGCCGTGCGCGACGGGCTGGCCGCCGGTGTGGTCGATACGCTGACCCTCAGCTGGGTGCCGGTCATCCTCGGTCAGGGAACCGCCCTGTTCGGTGTCGGGATGCCGACAAGCAAATGGCGGCTGGTCTCGTCCCGCGCCTTTCCCAGCGGCCTGGTCCAGGCACGCTATCAACCGGTCTGAAAGGCAGGTTCCGCGCACTTTTAATGCCAAAAGGATTGACAAAACACGGCGAAATGCCCGATATGAATTCCTTGCCGGTTAATATTGCGATGCAAGGCGGACACCGCTACGCCTGCATCCACACACAATAACAACATCATTCAATACAACCCCTACAAGGAAAATCAGTCATGGCGTACGTAGCCGAAACCATTGCCGCATTGCAGCACAGCAGTCCGGCGCAACGGGAGTTCTATCAGGCTTGCGAGGAAGTGCTGCTGTCGCTGCAACCTCTGCTGGATACCGATCCGAAATACCGCCGCCACAATATCGTGTCGCGCATCGTCGAGCCGGAACGGCAGATCATGTTCCGCGTCGCCTGGGTCGACGACCGTGGCGAAGTGCAGGTCAACAAGGGCTACCGGATCGAGTTCAACTCGGCCATCGGCCCGTACAAGGGCGGCTTGCGCTTCCACCCGAGCGTGAATGCCGGCGTGATCAAGTTCCTCGGCTTCGAGCAGATCTTCAAGAACTCGCTGACCGGGCTGGCCATCGGTGGCGGCAAGGGCGGGGCCAACTTCGATCCGAAGGGCAAGTCCGACAATGAGATCATGCGCTTCTGCCAGGCGTTCATGAGCGAGCTGTACCGCCATATCGGCCCGACCATCGACGTGCCGGCCGGCGACATCGGCGTTGGCGCGCGCGAAATCGGCTACCTGTTCGGCCAGTACAAGCGCCTGACCGGCCGCTACGAAGGCGTGCTGACCGGCAAGGGACTGAACTGGGGCGGGTCGCTGGCGCGCAAGGAAGCCACCGGCTATGGCACGGTGTACTTCGCCGGTCAGATGCTGGCCGATGCCGGGCAGACGCTGGAAGGCAAAACCTGCGTCGTCTCCGGCGCCGGCAATGTGGCCATCTACACCATCGAGAAACTGCAGGCCTGTGGTGCCCGACCGGTCACTGCCAGTGATTCGACCGGCTTTGTCCACGACCCGGCCGGTATCGATCTCGCCCTGCTGAAACAGGTCAAGGAAGTCGAACACGCATCGCTGGCCCGCTATGCCGAGCAGCGCGGCGGAGTGCGCTTCGTGCCGGTGAGCGACTATGCGCCGGGCCGCAATGCGGTCTGGTCGGTACCGTGTGACGCCGCTTTCCCGTGCGCGACGCAGAACGAACTGAACGGTGACGATGCGACGCAACTGCTGAACAACGGCTGCAAGCTGGTCGCCGAAGGCGCCAATATGCCGTCCACCCAGGAAGCCGTCAGCCGCTTTCTCGACGCCGGCATCCTGTACGGCCCGGGCAAGGCGGCCAATGCCGGCGGCGTGGCCACCAGCCAGCTGGAAATGAGCCAGAACGCGTCGATGCAGCAGTGGAGCTTCGAGCAGGTCGACGCCCGGCTGCACGAGATCATGACCGGCATCTACCGCCAGGCCAGCGAGACCGCCCGCGAGTTTGGCGAACCGCACAACCTGGTGCTCGGCGCCAATATCGCCGGCTTCCGCAAGGTGGCCGACGCGATGATCGAGCAGGGCGTGGTGTAAGGGGCAGGGGAGGAAAGCAGGCGGCTTTGCCGCCGCCTGCTTTTGCTACTATGGGAATGAACGGAAAATTAATAGTTCTACTACTTGTTTAGTTTGCCGCCTGGGCGCGTTGGTAAAAGAATTATTGATGACAGCCATTTCGGCTTGTATCGGCAACACTGCTAGAAATCCCCCTCGTTCAAAAACAAATTTTGTAGAGCATTGCCTTTTTTCCAATATTAAATAGCCATTCTCAATGGCTTATATGTACTTGGTTAAAAAATATGGAGAGTTTAAAATAATTGGCGGCGGGTTTTTTAGAGAAAGTTTATCAAATTTTGCACCGTGATTTAATTCAAATTCTATCTCTTGGAAGCAATCAATCTCGCTTTCTCTATTACGGAGTAATACATATGCAAAGACCCCCGCCCCAATTTCTTCCTGTACTTTCAATAAAAATTCGCAACCAGCATCAGTTAGAACACTATAGCTTTTCCCTCTATTTGTTATCCCTGTGGCCCCTTCATGAAGTCTGAAATATCCGTAATAATTGTTTATTTTTGGCAATCCTGAAAAACCTCCATATGTTCTACTGGATTTCAATGCCATAGAAGGCGTTTTAGACAGGATAAAATATCCGTAAGACATCTTTCATCCATTAATTTGCTATTTATTCGATGGAGTGCCTACCAATTGCTGGCAGGCACTTGTTTGACAATTGTTATTAATTATTAGCGTGATCTTCCGTGCCGCACATATGCTCCATTCCGTGAAGACGTATGGTAGTGAGTATAAAAATTTACAGTAGCGGTTAATCATCTCAAAGATCAAGCTGGCAGCAAGAGCTGTTGCAAAGCTGGCCTCAGCTATATGATGTAACTGCTCGGCGCCAATATCGCCGGCTTCCGCAAGGTGGCCGACGCGATGATCGAGCAGGGCGTGGTGTAAGGTTGCGGGTCAACCGGATTCGGGCGCAGGATCCGGGATGACAGACCACACGGCAGACTCATACCCTGCCGTGTTTTTCGTGGAGCATGCATGCCGACCGACCCCACCACCACTTTCCGCTGCCACCTTGATCTGCCGGCCGGTTTTCGCCGCGGCGACCTGCTGGCCTTTCATCGTCGTGATCCGCAACAGCAGGCCGAACAGGTCGATGACACCTCGCTGCGCAAGGGATTGATGTGGGACGGGTTGCCGGCCTGTCTGACGCTGCAGATTGCCGCACACGCTGCGGAAGCGACGCTGGAGATCGACGGCGAGCCGGCCACGGACGGAACGGCCGCGCTGACGGCGATGGTGAGGCGCATGCTCGGTCTGACCCAGCCGGTCGAGCAGTTTGAACAGTGCTACCGCGACCACCCGCAGCTCGGTGCGCTGATCCGGCATCATCCGGGGTTGCGGGTTCCGCTCAGCGCCACGCCGTTCGAGGCGCTGGCCTGGGCGATCACCGGCCAGCAGATCAGTGTCGGGGCGGCGATCTCGGTCCGTCGCCGCTTTATCCAGACCGCCGGTATCGCGCACCGCAGCGGCCTGTTCTGCCACCCGGACCCGCGCCGGGTCGCCGCCCTCGATGAAGACCGGCTGCGCCAGGCCGGGCTGTCGCGTGGCAAGGCGCAGACCCTGCTGGCGCTGAGCCAGTGCGTGATCGACGGACAGCTGCCGCTGGATGACTGGCTCGGAGCGCCACCGGTCGATGACATCCGTGCCCGGCTGCTGCAGGTGCGCGGCATCGGCCCGTGGACGGTCAGCTATGGGCTGCTGCGCGGATACGGCTGGCTGGATGGTTCGCTGCATGGTGATGTCGCCGTCCGGCGCAATCTGCAGCGGCTGCTCGGGCGCGACGACAAGCCGGACGCCGCCGAGACCGAACGCTGGCTGGCCGGCTTTTCGCCATGGCGGGCGCTGGTCGCCGCCCACTTGTGGGCCATGCAGGCGGCAGACGGCTATTGACGGCCGGTTGCGGGCAACGAGTCATGGACAGCGCAAATGAAATTGATAATAATTATCGTTTCATTAATTTACCTGAACGCAGTCCATGTCCCTGCCGCGACGATTCCGTCTGTCCCCCTTGCTGCTCGCCACCGTTTCCCCCTTGTTGCTGACCGCCGCCGCCCGTGCCCAGACCGGGGACGCCGACGCGCCATCCACCGCCACCCTGCCGACAGTCACCATCGACGCCAGTGCCGATGCTTCGGCTGGCGGGCTCAGCAAACCGTATGCCGGCGGGCAGGTCGCCCGGGGCGGTCGGGTCGGTTTTCTCGGCACCCGGGACGATCTCGAGACCCCGTTCAGCATGACCAGCTATACCAGCAAGCTGATCCAGGATCGCCAGGCGCGCAGTGTCGGCGACGTGCTGCTCAATGACCCGGGGGTGAGGGTCGCGCGCGGCTTCGGCAATTTCCAGGAGTCGTATTTCATTCGCGGCTTCGTTCTCGGTTCGGACGATGTCGCCTACAACGGCCTGTACGGACTGCTGCCGCGCCAGTATGTGTCGGCCGAGCTGTTCGAGCGGGTCGAAGTGCTGCGCGGCGCCAACGCCTTTCTGAACGGCGCCACGCCGGGCAACGGCGGCATCGGCGGCGCTATCAACCTGCTGCCGAAACGCGCGCCGGCCGATGACCTGAACCGGGTCACACTGGGCGCATCCAGTGGCGGGTTGGGCCATGGGGCGATCGACCTCTCGCGCCGCTTCGGTCCCGACGGCCGGGCCGGCGTGCGCCTGAACGCCGTGCGGCGCGAAGGCGGTACCGGTGTCGACAACGAGAACGTCGACCTGGGCATGGTGTCGGTCGGTCTTGACTGGCGGGATACCGATCTGCGCCTGTCGGCCGATATCGGTCACCAGGAATACGCGCTGACCGGTGGCCGGCCGAACGTCACGCTGGCGGCCAGCGCCACCCGGGTGCCGGATGCGCCGGACAGCCGCCGCAACTATGCCCAGCCATGGAGCTATTCGCGGGAGCGCGACACCTTTGGCACCGTGCGCGGCGAGTACGATCTCGCCCCGAAGCTGACCGCCTGGGCCGCGTTCGGCCTGCGCGAAACCCACGAGGCCAACTCGCTGGCCAATCTGACCGTGAGCAATGCCAATACGGGCGCGGCGACGACCTATCGTGCCGACAATCGTCGCGACGACTCGGTGAAGAGCGGGGAGGCCGGGCTGCGCGGTTCGCTGCAGACCGGCAGTATCGGACACGAACTGGTTGCGGCCGCCTCGATGTATTCGCTGCAGGCGAAAAATGCCTATGCGTGGAGCAATTTTGCCTCCCCGCTGGCCACCAGTCTGTACCACCCGGTGGTGCTCGACGAACCGGCGGCGACCTATCTGGTCGGCGGCCGGCTCGACTCGCCGCTGACCACGCGCCGCGACCGGCTGACCAGCATCGCCGTATCCGACACGCTGTCGATGTTCGACGACAGCGTGCGGCTGACGCTCGGCGCACGCAAGCAGAGCATCGATACCCGTACCTACAGCTACAACACCGGGGCGCAGCAGACCCACTATGACAAGAGCCGGGTGACGCCGGCCGCCGGGCTGGTGATCAGGCTGCGCCCGGCGCTGTCGCTGTATGCGAACTATATCGAGGCGCTGGTGCAGGGCGACACGGCCGGCAGCAATGCGGTCAATGCTGGCGAGACCTTTGCCCCCTATGTGTCGCGGCAGAAGGAAATCGGCGTCAAATACGACGCGGGCAGGATTGGCGGCACGCTGGCGCTGTTTGCCACCAGCAAGCCGTCCGGCTATCTGGACCCGGTGACCCGCTACTATGGCGTCGAGGGCAAGGACCGTCATCGCGGCATCGAACTGACGGTGCATGGCGAGGCGATGCCGGGCCTGCGCCTGCTCGGCGGCCTGACCGTGCTCGATGCGGAGCAGCAGCAGACGGCAGGCGGCAGCAATGACGGCAACAAGGTCATTGGCGTGCCCGGCATCCAGGGCAGTGTCGGCGCCGAGTGGGATGTGCCATGGCTGGCCGGGCTGGCGCTGGATGCGCGCCTGATCGCCACCGGCCACAGCTATGCCAATGCCGCCAACACGCTGCGGGCGCCGGGCTGGTCGCGGCTGGACATCGGCGCGCGCTACCTGACCGAGATCGGCGGCAAGCTGGTGACCTGGCGGGCCCGGGTCGACAATGTGGCCAACCGCGATTACTGGAGCTCGGTCGGTGGCTATCCGGGTAATGGCTATCTGGTTCAGGGTGCGCCGCGCACCTTCAGCGCCACGGCCACGGTCGATTTCTGAGCGCAGGCAATGGACAGCAGCGGGCACTGACGACAGTGCCCGCTTTCTCATATCCATATTCCAAGACAGACTAAATGTTTCAATCCATATATTGTTATGGCTAAATGGATTAGCGCGCGAACGCCAGCGCCGGTACATTGCGAACTATCGTTTCGCGATTACAGAACAGGCGCAACATGCATCTCTCCGAGCACCGGCTCACGCATCTGAAGCAACTTGAAGCGGAAGCCATCCATATCATCCGGGAAGTGGCTGCGGAATTCGACAATCCGGTCATGCTGTATTCGATCGGCAAGGACTCGGCCGTGATGCTGCATCTGGCGGCCAAGGCCTTCTATCCCGGCAAGCTGCCGTTCCCGTTGCTGCATGTCGACACAACGTGGAAATTCCACGACATGATCACCTTCCGCGACAAGATGGCGGAACGCTACGGCTTCAAGCTGCTGGTACACACCAATGCCGAAGGGCTGGCGCAGGGCGTCACGCCGTTTACGCATGGCAGCGCGCGCTATACCGACGTGATGAAAACCGATGCCCTGAAGCAGGCGCTGAGCCAGTACGGCTTCGACGCAGCCTTTGGTGGCGCCCGTCGCGACGAAGAAAAGTCGCGTGCCAAGGAGCGGGTGTATTCGTTCCGTGACAAGAACCACCGCTGGGACCCGAAGAACCAGCGGCCGGAACTGTGGAACCTCTACAACAGCCGCCACAATCCGGGCGAATCGATCCGCGTGTTCCCGCTGTCAAACTGGACCGAGCTCGACATCTGGCAATACATCTACCTGGAAAACATCGACATCGTTCCGCTGTACTACGCAGCAAAACGACCGGTGGTCGAGCGCGACGGCATGCTGATCATGGTCGACGACGACCGCCTGCCGCTGAATCCGGGTGAAACCCCCGAGTGGCGTTCGGTGCGCTTCCGTACCCTTGGCTGTTACCCGCTGACCGGTGCGGTCGAATCCACCGCCGCGACGCTGCCGGAGATCATCCAGGAAATGCTGCTGACGCGGACCAGCGAACGCCAGGGCCGGGCCATCGACCACGACCAGTCCGGCTCGATGGAAAAGAAAAAAATCGAAGGGTATTTCTGAATGGCGCACCAATCCGAACTCATCGCCCACGATATCGGCGGCTACCTGAAGCAGCACGAGAACAAGGACCTGTTGCGCTTCATTACCTGCGGCAACGTCGATGACGGCAAATCCACGCTGATCGGTCGGCTGCTGCACGATTCCAAACTGATTTTCGAGGACCATCTGGCGGCCATTGCCCGCGACTCGAAAAAGTACAACACCACCGACGGTGAAATCGACCTGGCGCTGCTGGTCGACGGGCTGCAGGCCGAGCGCGAGCAGGGCATCACCATCGATGTCGCCTACCGCTACTTCAGCACCGACAAGCGCAAGTTCATCATCGCCGACTGCCCGGGACACGAGCAGTACACCCGCAATATGGCCACCGGTGCCTCGACCAGCGATCTGGCCATTATCCTTATCGATGCCCGCTACGGCGTGCAGACCCAGACCCGCCGGCACAGCTTTATCGTCAGCCTGCTTGGCTTGCGCCATGTGATCGTCGCGGTGAACAAGATGGACCTGCTCGATTTTGACCAGCAGGTGTTCAACGACATTCGCGATGGCTACCTCGCCTTTGCCGGCCAGCTCGACATTCCCGACATCCGCTTCGTGCCGATCTCGGCGCTGCGTGGCGACAATGTCGTTACTGCCAGCGAACACACGCCGTGGTACGACGGTCCGACCCTGATGTCGCTGCTAGACAGCGTCGACGTCGGCGACCGTGCCGCACAGAGCGCCTTCCGGCTGCCGGTGCAGTACGTGAACCGGCCGAACCTGGATTTCCGTGGCTTCTGCGGCACGATCGCCTCGGGTGAAATCCGCCCCGGCGACGCGATCACTGCGCTGCCGTCCGGACGCCGGAGCCGGGTTGCACGCATCGTGACCGCGGACGGTGATCTCGATGTTGCCTTCGCCGGTCAGGCAATCACGCTGACGCTGGCGGACGAGATCGACATCTCGCGCGGCGACATGATCGTTCACGACGGTGAAGCGCTGCCGCAGGTTGCGGCCGCCTTCGACGCGTCGCTGGTCTGGATGGATGCCACGCCGCTGAGCCCGGGCAAGGGTTATGTGTTCAAACTGGGCGGCAAGCAGGTGGCCGGCCGGGTGGCGGCGATCCACAAGCGGATCGATGTCAACACCATGCAGCCGCATCCGGCCGATCTGCTGCAGCTGAACGAGATCGCCCGCGTGCGCATCGAGCTGGACGCACCGGTTGCGTTCGACCTGTATGCAGAGTGCCGCGCCACTGGCAGCCTGATCGTCATCGACCGCCTCAGCAATACCACGGTCGCAGCCGGCATGATCCGTGCTGCGGTGAGGGCAGGCGGGGACGGTCAGCCGCGCACGGCGGAGCAGGAGCTCGCACACTACCGGGCTTTCGAGCAGGAGCTCAATGCGCTGGTCCGGCGTTACTTCCCGCACTGGGAGGCAAAGGACATCGCCAGCCTGCTGTCCGGGAAGTAATCCCCCGACTCCTCCCACGCACAAGCCGGCCGTCTGGCCGGTTTGTGCGTGGGGCAGACTGCGCGCGGCCTTGCCTGCTGCTGCTTTCCGTCAAATTAGCTGACCGGTCCGGCCACTTTGGTCCTACACTTTGACGCTAATATTTCATTGATTCGCCGACACCATGGCTCATCTGTTCACTCCGTTTTCGCTGCGTGACGTCACGTTTGCCAACCGCATCGGCGTCTCGCCGATGTGTCAGTACTCAGCCTGTGACGGGCTGGCCAACGACTGGCACCTGGTTCATCTGGGTGGACTGGCACGGGGCGGGGCCGGGCTGGTGATGAGCGAGGCGGTCGCGGTGTCACCCGGCGGACGCATCAGCCCGCAGGATCTCGGCCTGTGGAACGCCGGGCAGATTGCGCCCCTGGCGCGCATTGTCGACTTTATCGCCGGGCAGGGCAGCGTGGCCGGTATCCAGCTGGCCCACGCCGGCCGCAAGGCCAGCACCCACCGGCCCTGGGATGCGCGGCGCGGCACGATCGGCATCGAAGACGGAGGCTGGCCCACGGTGGCGCCGGCCGCTGTCGCCTTCAGCGACCATGCCACCCCGAAGGCCCTGAGCACCGGTGAGATCGGGGCCATCGTCGC
This sequence comes from Microvirgula curvata, assembly GCF_054781615.1. Taxonomy (NCBI): domain Bacteria; kingdom Pseudomonadati; phylum Pseudomonadota; class Betaproteobacteria; order Neisseriales; family Aquaspirillaceae; genus Microvirgula; species Microvirgula curvata. Next base: position 46,681 of record NZ_BAAGUB010000019.1, read on the forward strand.
CGACTTCGCCGCGGCGGCCATCCGCGCCCGCCAGGCCGGCTTCCGGGTGGTCGAAATCCATGCCGCCCATGGTTATCTGCTGCACCAGTTCCTGTCCCCGCTGAGCAATCGCCGCAGCGACGACTACGGTGGTGGCTTCGGCAATCGCACCCGGCTGACGCGGGAGGTGGTCCGTGCGGTGCGCGATGTCTGGCCGGCCTCGCTGCCGCTGTTCGTCCGCCTGTCAGCCACCGACTGGGCCGAAGGCGGCTGGACACCGGATGAATCGGTCGAACTGTCCCGGCTGCTGAAAGCCGATGGCGCCGACCTGATCGACATGTCGTCCGGCGGACTGGTGCCCCATGCCGCCATCCCGGTCGGCCCGGGCTACCAGACCGCGTTTGCCGCCGATGCCCGCCATCGCGCCGGCGTACCGGTGGCGACGGTCGGCATGATTACCTCGCCGGCACAGGCTGACCATATCGTGCGCAGCGGACAGGCCGACATGGTATGGCTGGCACGCGAACTGCTGCGCCAGCCGCACTGGCCGCTGCATGCTGCCGAGGTGCTGGGGCAGGAAGTCCCGTGGCCACCGCAATATGTGCGTGCCGCCGCAGCCGGCACCCCGATCCGCGACTGACCCCGGGCCCGCTTCCCATGACTTTCGACGACTCGACGCCATTGCGCCGGCTGCCCGACTTTGTCTCTTTCTGGCTGGCCAGACTGCTGACCACCAGCGCTTTTCAGGTGCTGTCGGTCGCGATCGGCTGGCAAGTGTATTCGCTGACCCACAATGTCTTTGACCTTGGCCTGGTCGGACTGATCCAGTTCCTGCCACGTATCGCGCTGGTGCTGGTGATCGGCCATGTCGCCGACCGCTACGACCGCCGCCGCGTGGTCGGTATCGCCCAGCTGCTGCAGGCACTGAGCGCGCTGTCGCTGGCCCATGGCGTCTTCAGCGGCGGGCTGACCCGGGAGTGGGTGTTCCTGGCCGCATTCATCATGGGGGCGGCGCGGGCGTTCGAGCAACCGACCTCGCAGGCGCTGCTGCCGATGCTGCTGCCGACGGCCGTGCTGCCACGGGCCATCGCTGCCAACGCGTCGGCCAACGAACTGGCCACCATCGTCGCCCCGGCGCTCGGCGGCTTCCTGTATGCGATCGGTCCCGGCGAAGTCTATCTGCTCGGCGGCGGCTGCTATCTGCTGGCCTGCGTGCTGAACCAGCTGCTGCGTCCGCGACCGGCCACCGCCGCGCCGGCCCAGGCCGCCAGCCTCGACACTTTTCTGGCCGGCATCCGCTTTATCCGCAGTCGGCCGGACATCCTCGGTGCCATTTCGCTGGACATGTTCGCCGTGCTGCTGGGCGGTGCCACCGCACTGCTGCCGGTGTTCGCCCGCGACATCCTGCATGCCGGCCCGATGGGGCTCGGCCTGCTGCGTTCGGCACCGGGCATCGGCGCACTGCTGATGTCGTTGTGGCTGGCGCGCCATCCGCCACGACACCGGGTCGGCAGGGTCATGTTCATGGCTGTCGCGGTATTCGGTCTGTCCACCATCGTGTTCGGCCTGTCGTCGAGTTTCCCGCTGTCGCTGGCGGCACTGGTTGTCCTTGGCGCTTCCGACATGATCAGCGTGGTCATCCGCAGCGCGTTTATCCAGCTGGAAACACCGGACGAGATGCGCGGCCGGGTCAGCGCGGTCAACATGCTGTTTATCGGCGCGTCGAATCAACTGGGGGAATTCGAGTCCGGCGCGACGGCGGCACTGGTCGGCACCGTGCCGTCGGTGGTGATCGGCGGCGCCGGCACGCTGCTGGTGGTGGTGCTGTGGATGCGGCTGTTCCCGTCGCTGGCGAAACGCGAGCAGTTGGTGACGCAAGCACATTGAGTGCTCAGCATGCCGCTTAGCAAAAAATTTCTTTTGCATCCCGTCGGCGGACAATATCGTCGCTTGCCGTAATGGAATTTGGCTTGCGCTGGGTATGGTGACTGCCAGTTGATTCCAGAAATCCGCGAATTTGCCCAAATCCGCGATATCCGGCTGTCGTTACTCTCCTGTAACCCCGTGCCTGCATTTCATAAAATAAAGATTCTGCAGCAGAAGGGCGTGTGCGCATAAACGGACTTTTCCCTTCAATAAAAACAGGCTCAAGAAGTTCGTCGCCGGACTGGCACGGCAGTAATGTGATTTGCAATGCCTGGTCAGGCAGACCGGAAAAATCAAGGCGTTCGGCCAATTCATGCATGGATAAAGTCACCGACTTCAATCCCCCACTGCTGATTTCTGCTGACCCGGCACTGCCGTGGCCAATGATTTTTAACTTGTCTCCAATTGAAATTTCACTGAATATCTCGTCATCCTGCTGATTCATCAAGGTCATGCTGTTTATGGCAAGATAGTTCCCTATGCTCATTATGGTGGATTTGATTTCCGTTTCCTTTACGCCGGCATTCAAAAGTGATTTTCTTGACAAATCTGACGTGTTGTATTTTTCAAATAAACTTTTCCCCATTGCCGCTGCGAAATCAGAGCGCCTCTTCTTTAGTTCTTCATAAAAATCCAGCTGTTCATTCCTTGAAGAAAATACAACAATGTCAGGTTTTTTGTTTACGGCATACTTCTGTGTATACAGTGCAATAGCGATGTCTACGGTATCGCGACTGAGAAAAGGAACGTATATATATCCGGAGCCCCTCAACCCACTCCGGTCACGCAACGTCAGCGGATTATTGCTGACCATGCGGAACAGATTCAGGCCATCAATGGTGCCCCCCGGATCGGGATTGATCCAGCGCCCGAGCCATGGCGCGTAATAGCGCAAACCATACGCATACAGGCCGCTGGCATCGCGCTCCTTGCCCGAATAACGCACGAATTTATAGCTGACCTCGCTGTCGCTGCGCGCGGCCCAGGCGGCAGTGCCGCCATACGGGTAATACGCTTCCCAGCTGACAACCGCGGCGGCGGCGTCCAGCTCCAGCAATGAGGAGCCGACCGGATCGGCCAGGCTGTAGCGCAGTCCGTCATTGGCGATATCGGCCGGCTGACCGAGCGTCCAGTGCAGCGCGCGAACCGACAGCCGGCCGCTGCCGTCGAGTTGCAGCAGTTGCAGGGTTTCGACCGTACTGGCGCTGCCGCCATCCGGGGTCTGCGTGGTATCGCGCAGCTCCAGCCCGGGCAGGTAGCGCACGCGCTGACT